>NZ_DLOD01000004.1:0-88225 GCF_002479565.1 Brevibacterium sp. UBA7493
CAAGACATTGTGAGCGCCTACAGAACCAACGACGGCAACGAGGGCAAGAAGCTCTTACAATCAGTCATCGACGATCTGACGACAAATCTGCCGACAGGACTGGTCGAGCTCAAGCGGTTAGGACGGACTCTGAAGCGTCGAGCTGCTGATGTCCTGGCGTTCTTCACCCGACCGGGAACGTCGAACGGGCCAACTGAAGCCATCAACGGCAGGCTCGAACACCTACGGGGCTCAGCACTGGGATTCCGCAACCTCACGCACTACATCGCGAGATGTCTGCTCAACTCCGGCGGCTTCAGACCGGTTCTACACTCTCAATTACGATGAGCCGGTTTATCCGGTGGATCAGGCCTCGAGGTAGACGGAGATGAGGGCGAACAGCGCAGGGGGCTGGACGGCGAAGGTGATGATGTCGGGGGCCTCGCGCAGAGCGAAGTATCCCAGGGCGGATCCGACCAGGATTGGGTTGGTGAAGCTCAGCGCCATCAGGATTTGTGTGCCGGCTCGGCGCAGGGTGGCGACGGCGGCAAAGCCCTCCGGGAGATCGGCGGGAACCTGTCCGAGGGCCAGGACGATCCCGGCCGCCAGGTGCAGGGCCCCGGCGCAGCGTCTTCTCCGAGACCCTGACGACCTCTGCGGCCAGTGCCAGGACGGAGGCGAATTCCTGCATCGTGGGCGGTGGTTCGGGTGCGCAAGCAGCCGCGTCCGAGCTGGCTTTCACACTCCGGAGTACGAGTGCAGGCCGCTGAAGTAGATGTTGACGACGGCGAAGTTGAATACGACCGAGGCGAAGCCGGTGAGGTTGAGCACGGCGACTCTGGTCGGTCCCCACCCGCGGGTGGCGCGGGCGTGGAGGTAGGCCGCGTAGACGACCCACACGACGAAGGTCCAGATTTCCTTGGTGTCCCAGCCCCAGTAGCGTCCCCAGGCGAGTTCGGCCCAGATGGCGCCGGCGATCAGGGTGAAGGTCCAGGTGATGAAGCCGACTGCGGCGATGCGGTAGGAGACCTGCTCGATGTTCTCGCTGGAGGGCACGCGGTCCATGAAGCGCAGCCATCTGGGTGTCGTGCGCTGCTCGGTGGCCGCCTTGATGATCTGGAACGCGGCCAGCGCCGCGGAGATGGACAGCAGTGCCGTCGACAGGATCGCGATGGGCACGTGGATGTAGATCCAGTAGTTCTGCAGCGCCGGCACCAGCTGCGCGGCGGGCGTGTAGAACACCGTGATGCACAGGCCCAGGGTCACGAGCACTGCCCCGGAGACGAAGGTGCCGAGGTACCGAAGATCGCGGTATTTCAGCGCCGCGAGGTAGAGGATGACGGCCAGCGCTGAGGTGGTCAGCGCGTACTCCATCATGTTGCCCCAGGGGCCGCGCATCACGGATAGGGCGCGGGTGGCCACCGCCGCCGCGTGGAGCACCAGCGCCAGTGTTGTCAGCGAGGTCCCGACCCGGGCCAGTCGCCTGCTCCGGCCCGTGCTCGGGTCGGCATTGCCCGCCTCTTCGCCATGTCGATCGGCAGGCGAACCCGACCGAGGATCGTCGTCTTCCAGTACGGCGACGGAACCGGTCCGGCGGGTGGTCCGCCGAACCCGGCTGCTGGCGGCTAGCTCCTGCGCCGACTGCCGCTGTCGGACGGCGGACTTGAGCGTCCGGCCGCCGAAGAGGTCGAAGGCGTAGGTGATGAAGGCGATCGCGTAGACCGCCATCGCCGAGTAGATCAGCAGATTCGACCACGTGGCCAGCTCGATGTTGACGTCCATTTCAGTGTCCCTTCGCCGGTCGTTCCGGGTTGCGTGCTCCGTGATGAAGTTCTGCTGCCAGTTCGCGGGCGGCGTGCTCGACCCGTGGATCCTCACCGCGGGCCAGCGCTGCTACCTCGACCTCGCCGCCGTTCGTGCGGACCCACATCCGGCGCCGCGGCACGAACAGGGACAGACCCAGTCCGACCATCAGCAGGATGGAGAATACCAGCATCAGCCCCTGCGTGGGATCATGGCGGATGTCGACGGCCATGAACCGGTCGATGCCCTCCAGGGTCACGCTGCCCAAACCGTCCGGCAGCTGCACCGTTTCACCCGGTGTCAGCTCGAGCGTGATCGGGTTGCCGGCGGCATCGGTGACCGCGGTCATGTTGTCGGCGTCCAGATCGTAGACCGACTGCGGCACCCCGGTGTCGAGCCCCAGATCTCCCCGGTAAGCGCTCATCACGACGTACGGGTTGCGCAGCTCGGCGAACCGTGAAATCAGCTCACCGTCGTCATTGAGTCCTGCGGTGGGAAGCAGGAAGCCGACGAACCCGAGCTGGTCCGGCTGCGCGTCGGGCACCGTGAGCACTCCCCGCGATCCGTACCCCGAGGCCTCGGGCTGGGGCAGGAACACGACCGGCCCGGAGAAGGTCACGGTGCCCTGGGCGTCCTTAACGGTGAAGACCGGGGCATAGCCGTTGCCGGTGAGATAGATTCCGGTGCCGCCGATCCGGATCGGCTGATTGACCTCCAGCCGGTGCCGGATCTCCTGCCCCTCGTAGAACTCCGTGATGTCGGCTTCGAACGTGCGAGGCTGACCGAACTGATTGCCGGTCGCCTGGTCATCAAAGCTCGACTCGAAGGAGTTGAGCCGGATCCGGAAGTCGTCGAGCCGGTCGGCGTCGAAGTAGGTGCCCGGCTCGAAGGAGTCGTAGGCGACGAGCGAATTGGCGAAGGTGTCGCCCTCGACGAGCACCCGCTGTCCGGAGTAGCCGAACAGGGAGCCGATCGCCATCGTGATGACCAGTGCCAGCAGCGAGGCGTGGAAGACCAGATTGCCGGTCTCCCGCAGGTAGCCGCGCTCGGCGGCGATGTGGTCGCCCGCCCGGACCGTCCGGTAGCCCTGCTTCTTGAAGCGGGTTTCGGCCCGGTCGAGGAGTTCCTCACCGCTTGTTCGGGGGGCGAGCTCGAAGGTCTGGTAGCCCGGCATCCGGGACAGCCTGCGGGGGGCTTTCGGGGGCGCCTGCCGCATCGCCCGCCAGTGCTGGGCGGTGCGCGGCAGGACGCAGCCGACAAGCGAGATCATGAGCAGGATGTAGACGCTGGAGAACCAGACGGAGGAGTAGACGTCGAACAGCTGCAGGCGGTCGAGGAACTCGCCCCAGGAGCCGTTCTCCTCAATGAAGGTGTTGACGCGGATGGGATCCTGGATCCGCTGCGGCAGCAGCGATCCGGGGATCGCGGCCAGGGCCAGGATCAGCAGCAGGATGAGTGCCGCCCGCATGGTGGTCAGCTGCCGCCAGGCCCAGCGCAGCATCCCGACGAAGCCGATGCTGGCGGGCGCCGCCTTGGCCGCACGCGCTGGCTTGCTGGAAGGCGCCGGCTTCCGTCCCTCATGCTGATCCGGGAAGGTCTTCATCAACGTCTCGTTCGCTTCTTCTCGTCTCATGCCCTGCTACCTCAGATGACCGTCTCGAACCGCCGCTCAGCCTCTGCAGCGAGCGACGACCAGCCGCATCCGTCTGCCCGCGTCGGTACAGGGCTCTCTGCGCGGCGTCGGAACGGGTAACGTGCTTTCACAAGGTTCGACGATGATGGCGAGGGACCATCGACCTTCGTCCCTTCAGCGTTGCCTGCTGCGTCAAGGTTCCGGTCGACCGGAATCTGCCGAGGCGATGATCCTCTCTCGTCCGAGGCACAATAGTCAGCACACACTGGACCATACAGCATGCAGTGACCGATGCGCATGCGTTGAAGGTCCCGTTGACTCCTGCGGGAGATGTCAACCGCAGTGTTTCGGGTTCAGCTGATGTGTGGAGCATGGAATGCCGCAGGCCGTTCACCGAGACGAGCCCCGATGCAGGTCCGGGCACGGAGAGTCTTTCAGTGCCCCTCAATAGCCATGGTCCCGCTCAGGACACCACCGATCACCTTTCGTGGCGTGAAAGAGTGCTGCTGTCCTCGGCCAGGCTGGTGGCGGCGGATTTCATCGCATCGGTCATGAGGGTCAGCGCCTCGAAGCTGATGTTGTCGAGGTCATCACCTGACGCGTGGTAGTTGGGGTCGCGCGGCTGTCCGGAGGCACCGCCAAAGAGGGCGGCTTCCCTCGTGGACTTCTTCTCGTTGCTGCCGGTGAACAGGCCGGCCACGGCGACATCCTCCTCGACGAACGGCACTTGATCGGAGTCGAAGTCCCAATGGGTGGTCACCCAGGGCTGGCCGCGGGAGCCGAAATAGTCCGTGAAGACGTTCATGATCTCGGTCGAACCGTCGGGCACTTCGAGTTCGGGGTCCGATTCCCGCGCGTCGTAGAGTCCGATGACATAGTTCGGTGAGGCAACCATGTCGATGTTGATATAGGCGATGATGTTGTCGAGTTCGCCGGTGGCTGGCTCCGCCAAATTCTCAACGTAATGCCTGGAACCGGGGGTGGCGGGAAACTCCTCTGCTCCCCACCATGCGAACCGCACTTTGTTGCTGATCGCATCCTGCCCGCCGAGCTCCTTGGCCGTTTCCAGCAATGCCGCGACGCCTGCGGCATTGTCACTGATCGCCGGACTGTCCGGCATCCCATCAAGGTGGGCACCGAGCATGATGACATTGTCGTCGCTGCCGCCCTCGGTCTCGGCGATAATGCTGAAAGTCTCAGTCTCCTCGCCATGGCTGTCGAAGGTGAAGTACTGGCGGGTGCTTTGATACCCGGCGCCCTCGAGCTGCTGTTCGACATACTGGGCCGCGGCCTCGTACCCGGGTGTGCCGGCGGCACGGTCGCCGTGTTCATCGGCAAGTGCTTGAAACTCCGCCACATGCTCATAAAGAGGGGGGCCCTGCGCCTGCAGTCCCGAATCGTCCGACCGCTGGCTGACCAGGACGAACGCCACCAAGAGGGCGGTCGCACCGAGTGCTGCGAGAATGACTGCGATTCCTCGGTGCCGGCTCAGATCCATTACAGTCGTATATCACTGTAGTGTCGCAGCCGCAATAGCTTCAGTTTCAGTGCCGGGGCCCGGTCTGCGGGCTCGTCGCGGCGGTGCTTCCTCCCACTCGATCTGCTGGAGGCCCGTGATGCAGGTGGCACAGTCTTCGGTGGTGCACAAACGGTGTGGTGCCGGAGCTGTCGTGTGCTGCGGTGATGCTTTCACCGAGGCGCAGAGGCCCAACGCCCTGTCGATGACTGTGCAGAGGAGGCTTGACGCCGTGCTCGGCCGGTGGTGAGCTGGTGGGCCGAGCTCGCAGTTGCTCCGGACGTTGCCGCGCTGGTCGTGAACCCGGGACCCACGGCCTGACGCGACGCCGGGAAGGTGGCTGCTCGAAGTGGCAAGGAGCGCGCATGACCGAAAGCCGACTCTGGCTGCTGTGCGATGCCCGTGCCACCCACCGGCAGGGCAGGGTGGCGATCGCCCAGCGGCAGCACGAGCGATTTGCCGGGATGGTTACCTTCGCGCGTGCCCGGTCACCCTTCTACCGCCGGTTGTACCAGCACCTGCCCGAGCACGTCACGGACCCGACGATGCTGCCGGTCACGAGCAAGGCCGAGCTGATGTCCCACTTCGATGACTGGGTGACCGACCGGGAGGCCACCCTGTCCGCCGCGCGGGCATTCGTCGGGGATCCCGCCTTGGTGGGCGAGAAGTTCCGCGGCCGCTACACGGTGGGGACAACCTCCGGAACCACCGGCACCCGGGGCATCTTCCTGCTGGACGAGCGGTCCCTCGCGGTGACTACCGCCCTGCTGGCGCGGTTGCTCAGTGCTTGGCTCACCCCTGCCGATCTGCTTCGCATCATTGCCCGCGGCGGGCGCGTTGCCATGATCACCGCCACCGGGGGCCACTACGCCTCCGCGGCCGCGGCTGCCGCGCTGCGCAGGAACCGGTTTGGCCGCAGCCGGATCGGGGTGTTCGGCGTGCATACGCCCATGACGCAGCTGGTCTCTGGGCTCAACCGCCTCCGTCCGGCCATTCTTGCCCCGTACGCCACGATGGGCGCGCTGCTGGCCGCTGAGCAGCGCGCCGGCCGCCTGCACATCGATCCGGCGTTGGTGGTCTTGTCCGCCGAGGGCCTTCCCGCAGGGGAGCACGACACGATCTCCGCCGCGTTCGGCGCCAAGGTCCGCCAGGGCTACGCCGCCACCGAGTGCCCCTTCCTCACCTACAGCTGCCAGTACGGGTGGCTCCACGTCAACAGCGACTGGGTTCTCCTCGAGCCGGTCGACGCCGCTCACCGCCCGCTCCCCCCGGGTCAGACGTCGCACACCACCTTGCTCAGCAACCTCGCGAACAGGGTCCAGCCGATCCTGCGTTACGACCTCGGCGACGTCGTCTTCGTCCGGCCTGATCCCTGCCCGTGCGGCGACCCGCTGCCCGCTATCCGGGTGCAGGGCCGCACCGCTGACCTGCTCGCTTTTCACACCCCCGCCGGCGCGTCGGTGACGCTCCCGTCGCTGACCATCACTTCGCTGCTCGACCGCGTTCCCGGCGTGGAGCTGTTCCAGCTCGTGCACACCGCTCCTGCCCACCTCGAGGTCCGTCTGCAACCCGCCGCCGGGACCGACCCGGAGCACGTCCGGCAGATGGTGCACGCAGAGATCCGGCGCCTGCTGGGGGACCACGGACTCGACCACGTCATCGTGGCCCGCGGCGAGGGACCACCCCAGCCAACTCCGGGGGGCAAGTTCCGCGCGGTGATCCCGCTGCGCTGACCGGCTACGAAGCGTCCGTCCTGTCCCGGCGGGGCGGGTCCCGCGCATAACCTGTGACGGTTAGCGAGAAGGGGCGGCGAGCCGCAGCTTTTCCTTGGCGGCTCCGAGCGTCTTTGATCCTGTCCCTGAAGTGCCGGGAGTCAGAGCCCGAACGCGCCACCCTCAACGAGGATGAATACCCCGAGACCGATCAAGACGATCGGGAACAGCACGTGCTCCCAGCGTTCGAGCACCTCGGCGATCGGCCGGCGAGTCGCAACGAACTTCGCCAGCACGACGAGCACCGCGACGAGAGCGAGGAACACGACGCAGTACGCGATGACGGCGGCCGGTCCCACGCTGAGGAAGACTGGAACATACACGCCGATGTTGTCCCCGCCGTTGGCGAAGGTGACAGCGGCGACGGTCAGCACGGCGACGTTCTTACCACTGACCTTCGCCTCATCATCATCGTCGTCGTCTCCGCGCCACGCTTGCCAGGCCGCCCACACGCCGAGGAGCAACGGGATGAGCCCGAAGTAGGGAATGGCTTGCGGGGGCAGGAACGCATCCGCTCCCAACGTGACGAGCACGGCGGCGGCCAGGATGCCGCCGAACCCGAGATACTGCCCGGCCAAGATCCGGGCCGTTGTGCCCCGCTGGCCCGCACCGCGGGCGAAGAACAGCGAGAGCACGATGATGTCGTCGATGTTGGTGACAATGAACAGGCCGATCGCCTGCAACACGGATGACAGGATCATGCGCCCGCCTCCACCTTGCAGCACTTTGGCACGGAGCACGCAGGGTCAATGCAGCCGGCCCCCTGGTCGACCGCCAAAGTTGTTTCCAGCAACGCAGTCAGCGCGCGGGCCAGGTGCGGGTCAGCGATCTCGTACCGGGTTTTCCTGCCTTCCGGTTCTGCCACCACGATGCCGCAGTCCCGCAGGCACGCCAGGTGATTGGAGACATTCGACCGCGACAGGCCCAGCTCTCGGCTCATCACCGCCGGATGGTTCGGCCCCTCAAGCAGCATCAGCAGGATGCGGGAGCGCGTCGGGTCAGCCATGGCACGGCCTAGGCGGTTCATCACGTCAAGATGATTGGTAATGGTCAGCACTCGATGAACTGTACATTGTTCGCTGAACACGACGCAACTTGCCCGCTCAGTGGAGAACTGCTGCCCGCCGAGGTTTTGTATCCGGTCCTTGGGTGCAGGTTTACGCGTGATGCTGACCACCAGATAGTTGATTTGCCCTCATGGGACTAATCTCGGCTTCAACCCCGCTGGTGCGCCAAGAGGAGGGTCATGCCGAGGATGTCCGCCGTGGAAGCCTCATTCTGTCGCAGCCGACCGTGGCGCCTTCTGGCACGGCGAATGGTCCCCTGGGTGACTCAGGGCTTGCCTGTCGCCGGCAACGTGCTCGAGATCGGTGGGGGTAGCGGAGCGATGGCCGAAGCGATCGCTCGGGTCCACCCCCAGGTGCACCTCACCACGACCGACGCCGACCCCGCGATGGTCAAGGCTGCGCAGCGGCGCCTCGCCCGACTCCCCACTGCTCAAGCGCGCCGAGCCGATGCCACCCGACTGCCGTTCAATGACCAGTCGTTCGACATGGTCCTGAGCTTCCTCATGCTCCATCACGTGATCGAGTGGGAACACGCGGTGACGGAGGCGGCGCGGGTCCTGCGACCCGGCGGGTCCTTCGTGGGATACGACCTGCTTGCCTCACGGTTGGCATCCCTGGTGCACGTGGCCGACCGTTCTGCGCACCGACTCATCGAACCCGCAACCTTCGAACCGGTCCTGGCACAGGCTGGCCTCGGCCCGCTCCGCGTCCGGGTCTCCTTCGGCGGTCGGGTCCTGCGCTTCATCGCTCAGAAGCCAGACATAGTCCAGGACGATCCTGGCAGCGACAAGGACGCGCCCGCGTCGAAAAGCCATGGGTAACCCAGTGGCTGCGAGGAGACGGCTCCGAGCGGCCTGGGTGGGCACGAAACAAGGTCATCAAGCCCGACCCCTGTACCGGGCGGGCGCGCCCCCGGAATCGGAACCGCTCAAGCGCTCTGCGCGTCTGCTGCTAGCGCGACCGGCAGGATGCGCCTTAGGATCTGCCGGCTCAACCACATCCCAGCAATCCCTCGCAACTGCTTCGTCATTGTGTGAGGCGCACCCCGTCGACGACAGCCAGGTGAACCTATACACAGCGCTGAGCTAGTGGCAGCCGATCTAGTTCAGGACGTGTTCCCGTCCCTCATGCCGGACGCAGGCTCCCGCAGCATCCCGAGGACCAGTCCCGCCACCCCGACGGTGACGAAGACGTCGGCCGCGTTGAAGGTGGGGAACCAGCCGGTGTGCAGGTAATCCACCACGCCGGCCCCGCCCAGTCGATCTACAAAGTTCCCCAGGGCCCCGCCCAGCAGCAGGACCGCTCCGCCTCGGGCCACTGTGCCCATAACACGGACGTTCGCCAGCAAATACCACACCAATCCGGCGAGGACCAGCCCGGTCCCGGCGATCACCATCCAGGCGGGTAAGGACGCCCCGAGGCTGAAAGCCACCCCCGGATTGTAAAAGACGCGCAAGCTGATCCAGCCCAGATCGACTACCTGCCCGGCGGGTAACGCGGTCTGAGCCAGGACCTTGAGCCCCAGATCCACCAGTGCCAGGATCCCCGCCCCGCCCAACAGCCCGACCACCTCGCGAGGCCGGAGCCGTGCAGATGTAGTGGTCACCGGCTGATCAGGCATGTCGAGACCAGACGGTGGGGCGCCAATCCGTGGCCGGCCGGCGCCTGGGCACCCGTACCCGGCAGCGGCGAGGCTGCCGCAACGGCCAACGCAGGCCCAAACCTGTCCCATCACTCTTTATCGTCACCCTCAGATGCTACCGGTGCAGGCCATTGTCTCTCTGTGAGGAGCAGGACGGACTGGGCCCCACCCCCTGATACGACCACCTTCCGAACGGCCCGCCCGGTGCGCTCACCGCCGCCAGCGACTAGGTCCACCGCTCCAAGCCCGCAGGACCGTCGGATTTGAAGAGCTTAAGAATGACGAGGAATCCCATAGGTAATGTTGGGCAGATGGATATGACATGTGCGGATTGCGGATGTGTGGTCAACCGAGGCGTAGTCGTGCGCGCCTGCGGCCGATATCCCGATTGCTGCTGCCGGGACTTGTCTCTCGCCGGGGACAGCAGCGCTCCGCGAGACGAGTAGTCCCGATTCACGGAACCTCCTTGCTCCGCCCCCTGACGCCGGTAGACGAGCGAAGCTTTCCCGATTCCTTCGGAGAGCCTTCGGGGCGGAGGCTGGCGCTATGCGGGCGGGCTGTCCTGGTTGAGGGCAGGCTCACTGCTTTGCGTGGAAGTCGAAATGCAGGGTCGGGTAGGCGTAGACATCCGCGACGGTCATCACGGGGGTGAAGAAGGGGTCCCAGCGGGTTGGAAACGCCATGTGCAGGGCCAGCGATCGCTGGGATTCGTTCTCCAGACTGGTGCCGAGGGCGGCGGTGACCCGGCGTAGCTTGCTCGCCATGCGGTGACGGTTGCACGCGGGCTGCGGCCCGGGACCCCAGTAGTTGACACTGTCGAATGGACGGGCGCCCGCGTTGAGGAGACGCGCGAATGCGGGGTTGAGAGCGGGCGGAAGATGGCCGAAGATCTTGACCAAGGGCAACAGGTTTCGGACCACCATATAGCCGAACACCATATGGAACAGCAGTTCCTCGTTGCTCCAACCGGTGCCGGCACTGCGCCGGCGCAGGTCAGCATCCCCAGCCCGGGCCAGGGCGTCTTCTAACTCGGCGCAAGCTCGACGGTATCCGTCCGTGATTGCAGAGCGGTCCACGGTCGCCCACTTTCGGTCGGGCACCGACTCCCGGCTTCCCTCGGCCCCATCGTCACCCACGTCCCTGCCGCGGTCAATGGTCGAATAGTGGAGGCGGCGCAGTCGTGTGACCGGGTGGGGTGTCAGAGCTGACGCTTCAAACTCTCCACGGCGGAAGGCATAGGGCATGTCAAATCGGGTATACCCTTTTTGACACTCCGAACCTCCGCTCTTTTTGAGCCCTCAGCACTAGTGGGTGCTTCGCATATACCGTCTGGGGTATATTGGCCGCGTGGGTATCGCAGTACGGCGCGGCCGCGCACAATCACGCAACCACATGATGCATTGGGCACAACCCCAAGAAGGCACGCTGACCTATGTGGCACTTGGCGACTCGGCAGGCGTTGGCGTCGGAGTGGATGACCCCGCCCGAGGCCATGTCGGCGTGATCGCCAAACGACTTACGGAGGTCACCGGTGAGACAGTCCGGGTCGTGAATCTATCGACCTATGGGGCAAGAGCCAAGAATGTACTGGACGCGCAGCTACCAAAGCTTGCTGAGGTCACGGCACCGGATTTCGTGACCTGCGTGATCGGTAGCAACGATGTGGCCTGGGCACCAGCTTTCAAGACTGACGACTTCGCACGCGATATGACAGCGGTCGCTTCGAAACTGCCCCAGGGAGCGGTGATGGGTCTGGTGCCGAATTTCCTGCACTGGCCATACGACCGCCGCGCAATTAGAGCGAACCACGCGATACGACAAGCAGCCAGCCTGCACGGTCACGCCATTGCTGACATTGATACTGCAACCAAAGCACTGTCGCTTCGCGAGTATCTGGCGACGTTCTCGGGCGACTACTTTCACCCCAACGCGACGGGCCACGCCCTGTGGGCTGATGCAATCTGGGAACAGCTCGCCGATCAGCTCACTGCTTCTGCCTCATAATGGGCAGCTCGCATGACATCCGGGTCTGCTGGAATCGCGTTCGCTCACCGGATGTCATGCGAGCTGCAGGTCGGTGATGCAGGTGGCACCGTCGTCAGTGGTGGTGAAGTCCGAGGTGCCCGTCCGGCCGTCATGGCTGATCTCGATGGTGCCGTTGATGTCGCTGGGCACCCAGAAGCCGACGAACCCGTTGTCGAAGGTGGTGATCTGTTCATCGACCACGGTTTCACCGGTGGTGCTGTCGGTGATTTGGACGTCGATGGTTTCGTTGCTGAGCTCGCCCTGGCAGGTGGTCAGGCTGTGGTAGAAGCAGTCGTGTGTCTGCTCGACGTAGGGGGCGATCGACAGGTAGGACAGGTTCTGCGGCAGGTCCAGGGTCACTTCCTGCCTGTTGTCGGTCAGCACCAGCTCATCGGGATAGACCGATGCGATCAGATCTGCTGGCCTGTCGGCGATTTCGAGCTGGTCCAGATGATCGATGATCTCGACGGCATCCATGCTTTCGAGATCGAAAGTGGCAAGGAGCTCCGCCTGCGAGCCGGCGCCGGGTGCTGGTTGGGAGTCTGCTGCCGGGGCGCATCCTGCCAGCACCAGCGAGAGAGCGGCTGTCATGATTGCTGTTCGTTTCACTTTCATCTCCTTGTCGTTCGGGCGGGTGCCCGAGGGTCAGCATGCACAGCAGTGACGGCTGCGCGGGGGTGGTCTCGCTGAGTGGTCAGGGGGTGTCAGATGATGGTCTCGAAGCCGCCGATCATGCCTTGCAGGCTGTTGACCCACTGGGTCCAGACGCCGCTGACGAGCAGCACGCCGATGATGATGAGCATCGCCCCGCCGATCCTGCTGATCAGGAGGTGGTGGTCTCTGGCCCACTGCAGCCTGCCGGTGCCCTTGACGATGAGCACGGCCACGACGATGAACGGCACTCCCAGTCCGAGGCAGTACATCAATGTCAGCAGGGCACCCCGCCAGATGCCGTCGGCGCCGGTCGCCCCGAAGCTGGTCGACAGCGCCAGCACCGCCGCCAATGTGGGGCCCATGCACGGTGCCCAGCTGAGGGCGAAGGTGGCGCCCAGGGCGGGGGCGCCCCAGAGGCCGGCGGGTGGACGCTTGCTGATCCGGGCGGTGCGTTGGAACATGCCGATGCCGCCCATGAACACGATGCCGGCGATGATGACGACGACGCCCATCACGCGGTTGAGGACATCGGCCCACTGGCTGAGCAAGACACCGGCGAGGCTGAACGCCAGGCCCATCGACACGAAGACGGCGGCGAAGCCGACAATGAACAGGGAGACCCCGACGACGACCCGGCTGATCTTCCGGTCAGTCAGCGCGGCGGCACCCAACCCGGTGACGTAGCCGACGTAGCCGGGGACCAGCGGCAGGACGCACGGGGAGAAGAACGAGACCGCCCCGGCGAGGATCGCCACCGGGATCGCCAGCAGCATCGGACCGGACAACGCAGTCTGTGAGAAGGTCTCCCCGATGGAGGCCAGCAGCATCACGCCGGTTCCTCCAACACGTCACCGATCAACGCTTTGAGGGTGGACTCGTCCACGGCTCCCATCACCCGGGCTGCCGCCCGGCCCTGGGAGTCCAGGACAACGGTGGACGGGACCGCCTGCGGGGGCAGCACCGAACCGAGCGCGGCGACGCCGAGGCCGTCCTTATCCAGCATGGAGGGAAACGTCAGATCGAAGGTCCTGGCGAACGCGTCGGCGGCCGGCGCCTCGTCGCGGACATTGATGCCCAAGAACTTCACGCCGTTTTCTTGGTACCGCTCGTAGTTGGCCTGCAGCGCCGGGGCTTCCTTGCGGCACGGGGGGCAGGCGGCGTACCACAGGTTGAGCACCGCCGGGGCCCCGCGCCAGTCGGCGAGGTCGAAGGCGGTGCCGTCGGTGTACTCACCGGCCAACTTGATCGGCTCCCCCCGCTCGCCGAGGGGCAGCTGGGTGATGACGCCGGCCCCGGAGATGTAGCCCTGCTCATTGACTTCCGGCACCTGGTCGGCCAGCTCGTCGGTATTGGTGCCGCACCCGGCCAGACCAAGTGCGAGGAGGACGGTCAACGAGCCTGACCGGCGGATCATCGAACGACGTGACAGAGGTGAGAGCATCCTTCTTCTTCTTCAACTCGCAGGAAACGACTCCCTCCATTCTGGCGGGATCGCCACGGGTGAAGGGACCAGGATTCTTGAAGATTTGGCGAAGATTGCCCTGGTGACAGCCTCGTGGAGGTGAGGCGGGTTACATTCGAATCAGCGCGTGGCTCGACGGCGCCGTGTGCTGTCCCCGGAAGTTCATTTCCCTGACAGGTCAACTAGGAGGCCAGGATGAGCGAACACAGCGGACATCTGCCGGTCGACGGAGACCGCAAAGCCCTCCGGATCTCCGGGTGGTTGACGGGAGTGTATTTCGTCATCGAGTTGGTCATCGGGCTGTGGTCCGGGTCGGTTGCGGTGGTCTCCGATGCCTTCCACACGTTCTCGGCTGTCGGCGGGGTCCTGATCGCGCTGGTCGCCCAGCGGCTGAGCCAACGCCCCGCCACTGCGAAGGAGACTTTCGGGTGGGCCCGGGCCGAGATCATCGGAGCCTTGTTCAACGGACTCTTCCTCGCCTTGATGGCCGTCTACGTGTTCTACATGGGAGCCATGCGGCTGGCCGAGCCGATCGAGCTGCCCACCACGGTGATGCTCTGGGTGGCCGCCGGCGGCATTGTCACCGAGCTCATCGCGTTCTGGCTGCTTTACCGACGGCAGAAGACGAACCTGAACATCAAGGGCGCGTTCTGGCACATCCTGCAGACCTTCGTCGGCAGCCTCATCATCATCATCTCCGCGGTGGTCATCCGACTGACCGGCTTCCTCGCGATCGACCCGCTGCTGGGCATGGTGTTCGGCGTGGTGCTGCTGTGGGCATCGTGGACCATCATCCGGTCGGCCTTAAGAATCCTGCTGCAAGGCACCCCCGAGCACCTCGACCTGCCGGCGGCGATCGCAGCCCTGGAGGAGATCGACGGGGTTGAGGACGTCCACCACGTGCACGCCTGGACCATCACCTCGGGGCGCACAGTCTTCTCCGCGCACCTGCACGTGGCCGACCCGTCCCAGCATGAGGCCGTGCTGGAACAGGCGACCGACCTGCTCACCGACCGGTTCGGCACCTACTTCTCCACGCTGCAGATCGAACGCACCTGCCCGGCCGAGACCGCCACGAGCATCGACATCACCCGACAGTCCGAGCGGGGGACAGGCTCGAGCGTGTGAAGGTTTGACGAAGATTCCGGCCGCAGCGGGCGCTGAGGGCTGTGTGCCACCGAGGTTCGGGACAGACTGAGTACATGCGGGCTGAACGAACCGACCACCACCCTGGCGGGCGCATCGTCGTCGCCGAGGATGAGAAACCTCTGGCACAGATGGTGGCGACCTACCTGAGCCGAGACGGCTTCCACGTCGAGCAGGCACACACCGGGGTCCAGGCGCTCGACAGCGTCAGGGCCGAGGAGCCGGACGTGCTCATCCTCGACCTCGGACTGCCCGGTCTCGACGGAATCGAGGTCTGCCGCCGCGTGCGAGCGATGTCGGAGTGCTACGTGCTGATCCTGACAGCCCGCGGTGGTGAGAACGACAAACTCCTGGGCCTTGCCGCCGGTGCTGATGACTACATCACCAAGCCCTTCAGCGTCCGGGAACTGGTCGCCCGGGTCCATGCCGTGCTCAGGCGTCCCCGCACTGGAAACCCACCCCAGGACTCCGTCCGCGTCGTCGGCGACCTCACTATCGACCTCGCCGGCCACGAGGTCCGCCGCGACGATGCGGTGCTTCCCCTGACGCGCACCGAGTTCGACCTGCTGGTCGCCTTGTCTGCAGCACCCCACCGCGCGCTCTCCCGCCGGCAGCTCATCGACGCCGTCTGGGACACATCCTGGGTCGGCGATGAACGGATCGTCGACGTCCACATCGGCCACCTGCGGCGCAAGCTCGGTGAAGAGCCCGACGGTGGCGGCCTCGTCGAGACCGTCCGCGGCGTCGGCTATCGAATGGTGCTCCGATGAGGCTGCGCAACTCCGGCCTGGCCACCCGCCTGTTCGCCACGCAGCTGATCGTGGTGGCGGCAAGCCTGCTCGGAGCGGTGGTGGTCGCAACCGTGGCCGGGCCGCCGCTGTTCCACGAACACCTGGAAATGGCCGGCATCCCGGGGGGATCCTCGGAACTGTTCCATGTCGAGCAGGCCTACCGTGACGCGAACCTGATCACCCTGGCGGTGGCATTGGGCACCGGTCTGGCCTGCGCGCTCCTGGCCAGCTTCCTGCTCTCGCGTACGATCCGCACCCCGCTGGAACAGCTCACGCACGCGGCAGCCGAAGTCGCCAGTGGCAACTACGACGTGCGCGTCCCGATAGTGGGCGCCGGCGCCGAACTCGACTCCCTGGCCCGAGCGTTCAACACGATGGCCGACCAGCTGACACGCACCGAGGAAACACGGCGACGCATTCTGTCCGACCTCGCCCACGAGATGAGCACGCCGGTCTCGGTCATCTCCGTCTACCTCGAGGGGCTGCAGGACCAGGTCGTTGAGTGGAATCCCACCACCCACGCCGTGATGGCCGAACAACTGGCTCGCCTGACACGCCTCGTCGAAGACATCGACGACGCCTCCCGCGCCGAGGAAGGCCGCATCGAACTCGCACCGGCCCCCGTGCCCATCGCCGATCTGCTCGACAGCTGTGCTGCCGCAGTCCAGGAGAGCTACACAGCCAAGGGCGTGACCCTCACCATCCCCACCGGCACCCGAATCGGCACCGTGATCGCCGACCGGCAACGGCTGGCGCAAGTCTTCGACAACCTCCTGTCGAACGCGCTGCGCCACACCCCACCCGGGGGAACCGTCTCCCTCACCACCACCGGCACCACGGACACCGTGACCATCCGCGTCACCGACACCGGCGACGGCATGACCGCCGACCAGCTCACCCACATCTTCGAACGCTTCTACCGCGGCGACACCGCCCGCGACCGCGACCACGGCGGCTCCGGCATCGGCCTGACGATCTCCCACGCCCTCATCGCAGCCCACAGCGGTACCCTCACCGCCACCTCCGCCGGCCCCGGACACGGCTCAGAGTTCACCATCGAACTGCCCCGCACCCCCGGAAAGGCCCGCCCCGCGTGAGCATGAACACCTTTACTCATATACCCCTACAGGGTATAGTCGGAGGCGCGCGAAACCCGCGCGGCCTCACCGAGCCCGCAAGTCAGGAGCACACCATGACCGCAGCCTCCCGTCAGCTGCCCCTCGCATCGGCAGGCTGCGCCTGCTGCGCACCAGCCGACACCGCCACTACAAACGCAACTGGCAGCAGTGCCGGGCCGGCCTCCACGCTCACACTCGCTGTAGAAGGGCTGACCTGCCAGGGCTGCGCCTCGCGCGTGACCAGGGCCATACACGCGGTGGACCGCAACGCCCAGGTGGACGTCACGCTGGTAGCCCACGGCCGGTCCACCGTCACGGTGACCAGCAGCGCACCGGTGGACACGGCGGCGCTGCAATCAGCGCTTGCCGCGGCCGGATACCCCGGAACAGAAGCCTGATCGGCTACCCATCCCCTGACTGTGAAGGACAACGATGAGCAATCCGGAGCACCACCACCAGCCCGAACCGGCAGATCACACCCACGCCCATCACCACCACGACCACCTCGACGCAGACAGCCACGGACAGGCGATGCCGCAGGGCCACGGCCACTCCGCCCTTGACGAAGCCCCGGCACCCGCCCACGACAGTCACGCCGGACACGACCATGACGCGCACGCAGGCCACGGGGAGCACGCCGGGCACAGTGTCGCGATGTTCCGCAACCGGTTCTGGGTCAGCCTGATCCTGTCGGTGCCGGTCGTCATCTTCAGCCACATGGTCGCCGACCTGCTCGGCTACCAAGTGCCCGAGTTCTTCGGCTCGGCCTGGATCGCCCCGGTGCTGGGCACCGTCATCTACGTCTACGGCGGCATGCCCTTCCTCAAGGGCGGGCTCAATGAGCTGAAATCACGGCAGCCCGGGATGATGCTGCTGATCGCGATGGCCATCACCGTGGCCTTCGTCGCCTCCTGGGCCACCAGCCTGGGCATCGGCGACTTCATGCTCGACTTCTGGTGGGAGCTGGCGCTGCTGGTCACCATCATGCTGCTGGGGCACTGGCTGGAGATGCGCGCCCTCGGTGCGGCATCCGGTGCCCTCGACGCGCTGGCCGAGCTGTTGCCCGACGAGGCGGAGAAGGTCACCGAGTCCGGGACCATCACCGTCCCGATCGCCGAACTGCAGACCGGTGACACGGTGCTGGTTCGGTCCGGGGCCCGGGTCCCGGCTGACGGCCGCATCATCGACGGGCACGCCGAGTTCGACGAGTCCATGATCACCGGTGAGTCCAAACCCGTCCTGCGTGAACTCGGTGACAAGATCGTGGCCGGCACCGTCGCCACGGACAACGCGGTGCGTCTAACCGTGGAAGCCACCGGCGGCGAGACTGCCCTGGCCGGCATTCAGCGGATGGTCGCCGACGCGCAGGCATCGTCGTCGCGGGCGCAGGCGCTGGCTGATCGTGCCGCAGCGCTGCTGTTCTGGTTCGCGCTGGGGGCCGGCATCATCACTGCGCTCATCTGGACGCTGCTGGGCGCGCCCGACCAGGCAGTCATCCGCACCGTCACCGTGCTGATCATCGCCTGCCCGCACGCACTCGGACTGGCGATCCCGCTGGTGATCGCCATCTCGACTGAGAAGGCCGCCCGGTCAGGCCTGCTCATCAAGAACCGGCTCGCGCTGGAGCGGATGCGCTCGATCGATATCGTGCTCTTCGACAAGACGGGCACTCTCACGCAGGGCGCGCACGCCGTCACCGGGACCGCGCATGTGTCAGGAATCAGCGAAAGCCGCGTGTTGGCGCTGGCCGCCGCCACCGAAGCCAACAGCGAACACCCGGTGGCACGGGCGATCACCGCAGCGGCAGCCGAACACCCGGAAGCGGCCTCGACTCGTCTGCAGGCCAGCGAGTTCACCGCAGCCGCCGGGCGCGGGGTCCGCGCCATCGTCGACGGTTCCGAGATCACCGTGGGCGGGCCCAACATGCTGCGCGACTACGGACTGGAATCACCAGCCGAGATCGCCGCCGACGTCGCGGAATGGACCCAGCGCGGCGCCAGCGTCCTGCACATCGTCCAGGACCGGACAATCATCGGGGCGGTCGCCCTGGAGGACCAGGTGCGGCCGGAATCCCGAGCCGCAGTCCACGCCCTGCAAGAACGCGGTGTGAAGGTCGCGCTCATCACCGGCGACGCCCAGCAGGTCGCCGACGCCGTCGGGCGCGACCTCGGCATCGACGAGGTCTTCGCCGAAGTGCTCCCGCAGGACAAGGACTCCGCCGTCACCGACCTGCAGAACAGGGGACTGTCGGTAGCAATGGTCGGCGACGGCGTCAACGACGCCCCCGCCCTTGCCCGGGCAGACGTCGGCATCGCGATCGGGGCCGGCACCGACGTGGCGATGGAATCGGCCGGGGTCGTACTGGCCAGCGACGACCCGCGAGCGGTGCTGTCGATGATCGACCTGTCCCGGGCCAGCTACCGCAAAATGATCCAGAACCTGGCCTGGGCGAGCGGCTACAACGTCATCGCCGTCCCGCTGGCCGCCGGAGTCCTGGCCCCCATCGGGCTCGTGCTCTCCCCGGCCGTCGGCGCGATCCTGATGTCCCTGTCGACCATTATCGTCGCGCTCAACGCACAGCTGCTGCGCCGCACCGAACTCAACCCGGCATGGCTGGCACCGACCCCCGCCGAGACGTCCCGACCAGAAACCGTCCACCACAAAGGAAAGGTCACATCATGAAGCGCACCCCACTGGCAGTTGCAGCAGCCGTCGCCGGCACGCTCATTCTTTCGGCATGCAGCGGAAACGCTGACCCTGGCAGCACAGGGGCAGATCCCGCCCCTGAGACCTCGGTCGCCACCGACACCGCGGGCTCCGGTGAGGAGATCTCCGCGGAGCACAACGACGCCGACGTGATGTTCGCGCAGATGATGATCCCGCACCATCAGCAGGCCGTGGAGATGAGCGAGACACTGCTGGCCAAGGATGACATCCCGCAGAACGTCGCCGACTTCGCCCAAGGCGTGATCGATGCGCAGGGGCCCGAGATCGACCGGATGAACGCCATGCTCGAAGCCTGGGGCCAGCAACCCATGAACATGGACGACATGGACGGCACGGGTGGCATGGGCGGTCACGGCGGTATGAGCGGGATGATGAGCGAAGACGACATGCGGCAGCTCGAAGACGCCACCGGCACCGACGCCGCGAAGCTGTACCTGGAACAGATGACCAGACACCACGAGGGTGCCGTCGACATGGCCGAGCAGCAGGTCGCCGACGGGCAGAACCCGCAGGCCGTCGCCCTGGCCGAGCAGGTCATCGAAGACCAGGAAGCAGAGATCCAGGAGATGAAGACGATGCTCGAAAACCTCTGAACTTTTTTCTCCGGAAGGGGAACCGGGCATCGGACCGGACTGCGGTTCATGAAGATTCTGCGAAGATCGGCTTCTGGCGGCTTCGCTTTGGTCGGCGGGTCACCTAGCGTCGATGGTAGCCGGGTGCTTCCTAGCACCGCCTCGGAGAAGAAGGAGCGCAGCGATGACTCACATCACTTCAATGATCGAGACCCACCCCAACGACACCACCGGTCTGGACGTGCAGAAACTCGCCGATTGCATCGCCGCCTGTTTCGAGTGCGCCCAGACCTGCACGGCCTGCGCCGATGCCTGCCTGGCCGAAGACATGGTCGCCGATCTGCGCAACTGCATCCGTCTCAACCTTGACTGCGCGGACCTCTGCGCGGCCACCGGCAGCATTCTCAGCCGCCGCACCGGGCAGAACCTGGCCACGGTCAAAGCCGCACTCGAGGCATGCCGGGCAGCGTGCGCAGAATGCGCCGCCGAATGCGAGAAGCACGCGGACATGCACGAGCACTGCCGCGTCTGCGCCGAGGCCTGCCGCCGATGCGAACAGGCCTGCGCCGACCTCCTGGCCGCGATCGGCTGACCCCTACTACCCGGCCTGGTCGATCCGACAACGATCGACCAGGCCGCCGTTCTGCCCACCGACAGGGACCCTTTGCAATTGACCCCAGCTCTGTGGCTGAGTGGCTCAAGTCCGACCGGAGGGGTTGTGAGGGGCGACCGTCAAACAGACGCATGCTCCACCTTTCACTGTTCTCGCTAAGCACGCAGTTGGTCGGACATCCCTCAGTTGCACCGCGGCGCAACGCTCCCTCAAAGCTCAGGCATCCAGGGTCCATCCCGCGATCAAGCCTGCCGACAAGAACCCACCGCACCGGTCGTCAACGCAAGTTCGAAGCTAGACACATCTGCCAGCCGAACACCACCGTGCCGGACACTTCTGCACAACGGGTATACTCCCCATCGGATGAGCGCCCACTCAGGCCGCAGATGCTGTACGAATGGACTATGGACAATCCCCGTGGCACCACCGCCGGCCAGCCCATCCGCGCCCTCACCGTCGCCCAGGCGCTGGCGGCGTGTGAGACGATCGGCCGCGACCTCAACGCCATCGTCGAGACCCTCCCGGTCGACCCGCGCGCTGCCGGCATGCCGATCGCGGTCAAGGACGTCATCGACATCGCCGGCTCCCTCACCACGATGGGCTCCTACGTCAGACCTGAAGAGCCGGCCACCGCCTCGGCGGCGGTCATCGAACTGTGCGAGCGCCTCGGCATGGTGCCGGTGGCCAAGACGACTTGCCAGGAGCACTCCTACGGCATCATGGGCGAGGAGAGCACGCACGGCCGCGGCGTCAACCCGATCTGGCCCGGCTATACCACCGGGGGCTCCAGCTACGGCTCCGCGCTCGCCGTCGCCGCCGGCATCGTGCCCGCCGCCCTCGGCACGGACACAGCCGGATCCGTGCGCGTGCCGGCCGCGTGTGCGGGGATCGTCGGCTTCAAGCCGACGCTCGGCCGGCTCCCGACCGCAGGTGTCGCCCCGCTGTCAGACAGCTTCGACACCGTCGGCCTCTTCACCCGCACCCCAGCTGAGCTTGCCGCCCTGTGGCCCCGGTTCGCCGCAGCCTGCCCCGGCCCGGTTCCCGGACAGGCCACGGTGCCCGCCCCCGAGGTGGGGGACCAGCGGCTGGCGGACCTCGCCTCCGGTGAGGGGCGCCGCGTGCTGCGGATCGGCGTCTTCGCCGCCGACGACCTGGGTGCCGGGGCGCACCCCGGCGGCGGCCTCGCCCATGATCGCGCGTGGTTCGAGGCCCGCGTGCGGCCGTGGCTTCAGCAGCGCTGCGCGGCCGCAGCCGCCACGGGGTGGCAGATCGAGATCGTCGACCTCACCGGCGCCTTCGACCTCCCGGCGACCGCCCAGAGCTACTCGACCATGCGCGCCCGGGAGAGCTGGCTCATCCACCGCCCGGCATGGGAGGCCGGCCACCGCGACTATCAGCCGCAGGTGCGGGCGAACATCGAACACGATCAGACGGTCAGCGCTGCTGACTATGAGCGCGCGGTGGCCGGCTGCGCGGAGCTGCGTGCCGCCGCAGCCGAGGTGTTCGCCCGGGTCGATGTCATCCTCACCCCGACGATGGGCTGCCAGCCAGTGCCGTGGGAGGCTGCCGACCAGGGGGTGCGCTGGGCGTTCCGGGCCTATTCGCAGCTGTTCAACGTGCTCGGCTGGCCGGCGGTGAGCATGCCCATCGACGCGCTGCCGCGGCTGCTGCCCGGTGCTGACGGGCAGGTGACGGCGCAGTTCCCTGCCAGTGTGCAGATCGCCGCATCCCCATGGCAGGACAGCGCGCTCGTCGACATCGTCGCCCAGATCATCACCGCCGGCGCAGATGAGGCGCGGGGCGATGGAGCGAGCGGGGGTGGATTGGACGGCGGGCAAGGCGCTGCGGATGCGGGAACCGGGCAGAACCCGGTCGAGCAGGTGGTGCTCGTCTCTGATGACGGTGCCGCGCTCGGCACCGCAGACAAAGCCACGGTGCACACCGCCGAAACGCCGCTTCACCAGGCGTTCTCCTGCTTCGTCTTCGACACCGCCGGCCGGGTGCTGCTCACCCGCCGCGCCCTGAGCAAGAAGACCTGGCCGGGAGTGTGGACCAACGCCCTCTGCGGACACCCCGGACCTGGCGAACCGCTCGCCGCTGCCGTGCACCGGCGTGCCGCCGAGGAGCTCGGCTGCCGGCTGCGCGACCTCACCACGGTGCTGCCGGCCTACCGCTATCGCGCGACCGACGCCTCGGGCGTGGTGGAGAACGAGATCTGCCCGGTCTTCACCGCTGTGCTCACCGGCGACCTCGACCCTGCTGCTGACGAAGTCGCCGAACACGATTGGGTCGAACCCGAGCACCTCGACGCTGCTGTGGCCGGGATGCCGTTCATGTTCAGCCCGTGGATGCAGGAGGAGTGGCAGCTGCTGCGTGCCGCCACCGGCGCGCAGCAGGCATGAGCGCACTCACTGGCGAGGCTGTGGGCGGGCCGGCAGGCCGAGCAGGCGGGCACCGTTGTCCCACAGCACCGCGCGCAGCCACTCGTCCCCCAGGCCCAGCCGCACG
Source organism: Brevibacterium sp. UBA7493 (assembly GCF_002479565.1). Lineage (NCBI taxonomy): Bacteria > Bacillati > Actinomycetota > Actinomycetes > Micrococcales > Brevibacteriaceae > Brevibacterium > Brevibacterium sp. UBA7493. Next base: position 23,029 of record NZ_DLOD01000004.1, read on the forward strand.
AGAGCCTCGAGCTGATGGGCATACGGGTACGGGATGTTCGGGAAGTCCGAGCCGAGCACAACCCGCTCACGCAGCTCCGCCAGCCGGTCGACGTAGCGGTCGTCGAAGGGGGCGAGCTGGTTGATGAAGTCGGTGGCGAACATCGTTGTGTCGAGGTGGACGTTGTCGAACTCCTCTGCCAGGTCGGCGAACTCGTGATACTCCGGCATTCCCATATGCGCGATGACCGCCGTGAGCTGCGGGAAGTTCCGCAGCACCTGCCGCATATGCTCCGGTCCCGTATAGGTGCCCGGCCGCGGACCGGAGCCCACATGGATGACGACCGGCACCCTGGCTGCGGCCAGTGCCTCCCAGGCTGGGTCCAGCAGTGCGGAGTCCGGGGCGTAGTCGCCGACCTGCACATGCATCTTGAACAGCCTGGCCCCAGCATCGAGGGCGGCCTGGACGTAGTCGCCGACACCGGGCTCCGGATAGAGGGTGCCGCAGTGGATGACATCGTCATGAGCCGCAGCGAAGTCCGTGTTCCAGCCATTGAGCCAGACGGCCATGCCCGGCTTATGCGGGTAGGTCAAGGCCGGGATCGCCGGGATCCCGAAGCTGCGCGCGATCGAGAGCCGGGTGGCGGTGTCGAAGCGGTAGGTGATCGGCCAGTCCTGGCCGTAGACCTCACCGGCGTTGTCGAAGACCGCCCACACTTTCTCAAGCATCCGCTCGGGCAGGAAGTGGATGTGGATGTCAGCCAGACCGGGCAGGCCGAGGCCGGCGATGAAGGCTGGGATCTCGGCATCAGCGCGCGGGGCGGGGGCACTCGTCATGATCTCGACGCTAGCAGGTCGGAAGTCACATCCTTGCCTCTCGACGCCGGCCGCAACGACCGTTAGAGTCTTGAACAGACGTTCGATCGCTAAATTTCTGCGAATGCAGGACAGCCGAGCGCAGCAAAGGAGAACCCATGACCGTCAATCGCAGCATCCGCCTAGCCCGCCGTCCGCACGGCGAGCCCGTCGCAGACGACTTCCAGTTCGACGAGGGCGAAGTCCCGACCCCCGGTGAGGGGCAGGCGCTCGTGCGCACCCGCTACCTCTCACTCGACCCGTACATGCGCGGGCGGATGTCCGATGCCAAGTCCTACGCTGCCCCGCTGGAAATCGGCGACGTCATCATCGGCGGCACCGTCGGCGAGGTCGTCGAATCTAATGACCCGAAACTCAAGGTCGGCGACCTCGTGCAGAACTACGGCGGCTGGCAGGAGTACAGCCTCACAACCGGCAAGGAGGCCTTCGCCATCGACGAGTCCGTCGCCCCGGCCAGTGCTTACCTCGGCATCCTCGGCATGACCGGCTTCACCGCATACTCCGGCCTGCTGGCCATCGGCAAGCCCCAGGAGGGCGAGACCGTCGCCGTGGCCGCAGCTACTGGACCGGTCGGCTCGGCGGTCGGGCAGATCGCCAAGATCAAGGGCTGCCGCACCGTCGGCATCGCCGGCGGGCCGCAGAAGGTCGAATACCTCAAGGAGCTCGGCTTCGACGTGGCACTCGATCACAAGGAGCCGGATCTGCGCGGCCGGCTGAAGGAAGCAGTCCCCGAGGGCATCGACGTGTACTTCGAAAACGTCGGCGGGCATGTGTGGGATGCCGTGCTGCCGCGACTGAACACCTACGCCCGTGTGCCGGTGTGCGGCCTCGTCGCCAACTACAACCGCACCGAAGCCCCCGAGGGGCCGGATCGCTCGGCAGCGCTCATGGCCAATGTGCTCACCAAGAGCCTGACGCTGCGCGGCTTCATCCAGATGGAGTTCGAGCGTGACATGTACCGCGACTTCCTGGAAGAGATGGGTCAGTGGGTCTCTGAAGGCAGGATCAGCTACCGCGAAGACGTCACCGAGGGTCTGGAGAACGCCCCGGAGACCTTCATCGGGATGCTCAACGGCAAGAACTTCGGCAAGACCATCATCAAGGTCGCCGACTGAGTCATCACAGCTGACGGAACCAGCTCAGCTGACTGAGCTTCACGGGACTGCCCGGGGTCAGCCGCGGAATGCGGCGAAGACCTCGGGCAGTTTCTCTGCCGGCACACCGGCGCGCAGCGCGAGGATGAGCAGCAGTCGAGCCCGGTCGGCGTCCAGCATCCCGGCGGGGATGAGGCCGCGGGAGAGCAGGTCAATCTCCGCCCCCGGATAGCCGTAGGTGCGCTCGAGGACCGCCCCGGCTCCGGTGCGGCTGGCGAGCACCACCGGCACCTTCTCAGCGAGTGCTGCAACAGCGTCGATCGCCCGGGTCGAGACATGCCCGCCGCCGACGCCGACGATGACCGCGCCAGCATATCCTGCCGCGGGTAGGCCTGCGAGGTAGGCGAGGTCGTCGTCGAAGCCGACGCTCACGAGCGCGACCCGCGGTGGGATCGGTTCGGAAGTCTCCTCGACAGACTCGGTGCCGCCCGCCTCGGGCACGGTGAGGGTGCCGGGCAGGGTGGCGGGCATGTGCTGGAGGATGACGCGGTCCTCGCTCACCCAGCCCAGCGGCCCGGCCGCCGGTGAGGCGAAGGCCGCGACCGAGGTGGTGTGCGCCTTCGTGACGGTCAGCGGGCTGTGGACCTCGTCGGCGAAGACGAGCAGGCTCGGCAGGCCGGCCAGGCGCGGGTCGAGGGCGGTCAGGGCTGCCGCGCGGACGTTGGCGGGGCCGTCAGCACCGGGCAGGGTTGGGTTGCGCATCGCGCCGGTGGCGATGATCGGCAGGCCGGAGTCGTTGATGAGGGCGAGGACGAACGCGGAATCGGCCAGCGTGTCGGTGCCCTGGGTGAGGACCACACCGCGGGCACCGTCAGTGCGCGCCTGGCGGGCGGAGGCGACGACCGCGTCGAGCATGCCGAGGGTGATGCTGCCCGAGCCGACCTGCGCGACCTGGTCGAAGGTCACCTCCGGGGCCCCGCCGGGCAGCGTGTCGAGGCCAGCGGCTGCGGCGATCTCACTGGCGCTCACCGAGGGGGTGACGCCTGAAGCGGAATCGGTGCCGGAGTTCGTGGCGGCGATGGTGCCGCCGAGGGCGATGACGTGCAGGCGGGACATGGAGCTCCTGGGGGAGGGGGTCAGCGGTTCTTCGGGCGGGCGTAGAGCTGCTTGCGGACCGTGGCAACGACGGCGCCGGAGGCGTCGACGATGTCGTTTTCGAACCACATGAGCGACTTGCCCTCGGCGTCGGCTTCGGCGCGCATCGCCTCGACGGCGGCGTCGTCGAGGCGGATCTCGGTGGTGACGGTGCCGCGGCCGGGGCGCTTGAAGTCGATCTCGCCGGCCTTATCCCACACGATGTAGTCCTTGCCGAGGCGGTGCATCATGAGGATCATCCAGAACGGGTCGCTCATGGAGAACAGCGTGCCGCCGAAGTGGGTGCCGACGTAGTTCATGTTCATCCGGCCCTGCTTGAGCTCGATGTGGGCGGACGTCCAGTCGGGGGCGATGTGGCGGACCCGCACACCGGAGGCGAGGAACACCGGCCAGGCGTTCATCGCCGCCTTGAGGGCGGCGGGATTGTTCTTGACGTCGGTGACGACGCGCTTGGTGCGGGCACGGGCTGTCAGGAACGCCTGCTGGGCGCGATGCACAAGAACCATGGGCTTCAGTATACGGACGTCTGGCCAGGCGTTTCAGCCGTCTCAGCGAACGCCCGATCTCCGGCTCAGAACCCCATGACGGAGGCGATCATGAGCATCGTGACGCAGAAGCCGACGACGTAGTTCAGCCACAGGAACACCCGCCAGCCGGCGCGGGCACGCTCGGCGCTCTCGTCGGTCAGCCCAGCGAACCGGCCGGTGTTGATCGCATACGGCAGCGCGAGCACCGCCGCGATGCGCACAAGGAACGAGTCGGCGTAGAGCAGCAGCACGCCTGCGACAATGTAGGCCGCGGTCGCCAGCCACACGGTCGACCGGGCCCCGATGACGGTGGCGATCGAGGCGAGCCCGCCGGCTCGGTCGGGCCCGATGTCCTGCACAGCACCGAAGGCCTGGCTGGCCACACCCCAGATGAAGAACGCCGCGAAGATGACGGCCACATTGCGGTCGAGCGGCGCCCCGGTGAGCGCCAGGCCGTACCAGGCCGGGGAGGAGAAGTGGGTTGAGGAGGTCACCGCGTCGAGGAACGGGATCTCCTTGAACCGCAGCCCGCGCACGCTGTAGGCGGCCACGGCGAACATGCTGATCGCCAGCACGACATTCGCCCGCCAGTCGCCGAGGACCACGAGTGCTGCGAGGAACGGCAGGCAGGACACGGCCGCACTGACGAGGATCGTGCGGTGGTGCTTGGGGGCGGTGACGTGGCCTTCGATGCCGCCCTTGCGCGGATTGCGGATGTCGGATTCGTAGTCGAAGACGTCGTTGATGCCGTACATCGCCAGGTTGTACGGGATGAGGAAGAACAGGCAGCCGAGCACGAACGCTGCGTCGACGCCGCCGCCGGTGAGCAGATAGGCCGCCCCGAATGGGAAGGAGGTGTTGACCCAGGAGACCGGGCGCGAGGTGCGGGTCAGGAGTCCCAGTGTGCTCACGACCCGGCCCGCCCGTCGGCATCCTCGGGCCGGCGTGGTTTCCGGCGGTTGCCGAGCAGCAGCCACAGGCTCGGCAGCGCTGCGACGGCGACGATCGTGTAGGCGAGATCTTCGATCGGCATGAGGCCGATGCTGATGCCCAGATGGTTGTCGTAGGTGAATAGGCCGGCGGCGATCATGAGGTTGTCGAAGATCATCGTCAGCCCGATGAGCAGCGCTGCGGTGATGGCCAGGGCCCGCTGGTGGATGCGGGACCGGGAGGCGGTCATCGAGTCGTCGGCCGGCGCCGAGGTGGCGGGCCGGTGGGCCGGATCGGTCGGGCTGCCGAGCCGGGCTGAGGAGGGATCGGAGCTGCGCAGCCGCAGCAGGGCGGCGAACAGCAGCCCGAGCGCGGGGATGAGGAAGACGAGGTTGATGAGCGTATAGGTCACGGCCGGCCACCGCCTGTTCCTGGTGTGCCTGTTCCCGTCGGCTCGGGGCCGGGCTCATCGGTGCTGCGCAGGTGGGTGAGGATGCGCATCGAACCGGTGAAGACGACCATCGTGACCCAGCACAGGAAGAAGAGGAAGAAGACCTCTTCGACCGGCAGCTCCGGGGCGAGCTCGAGGCCGGTCATGTACGGGCTGTCACCGCGGTAGAACACCCCGAAGACGATCCCGGCGGCATCCCAGAGGAGGAACACCGCCAGCCCCGCACCGTGGACGATCGCAGCACGCTTCCAGTCGGCGAACCAGAACAGCCGGTGGCGCCAGTCGAGCAGCGCCATCCCGGCGATCGAGAACAGCAGGCAGCCGAGGTAGGCGAAGCTCACCTGTCCACCGCCTCGGGAACGGGCAGGGGACCGGAGGTGCGGTCGCCGCGGAAGGCCTTGAGGACGTTCTCGGCACTGATGACGCACATCGGCAGACCGACGCCGGGTGCGGTGAAGGCTCCTGCATAGAAGAGATTGGCGACCTTGGCAGAGCGCACCCGGCCGCGCAGGAAGATCGACTGCATGAGCGTGTTCGCAGGCCCCAAAGCGGTGCCGGACCAGGCGTGGAAGTCACGAGTGTAGTCAGCTGGGGCGATGACGCGGCGCACCTGCAGCCGCTCGGCCAGGTCCGGGTGGCCGGTCCAGCGGGCGATCTGGTGGATGGTCGCCTCGGCGCACGCCTGCACGTTGGGATCGTCTGCGCGGAGGGAAGCGTCGGCCGGCCAGGGGACGAGGACGAAGAGGTTCTCACAGCCGTCCGGTGCGACCGTGGGATCGGTGCGCGAGGGTGCGCAGACGTAGATCGAGGCCGGATCGGGGATCTGCCGGTCGCGGTAGATCGCGTCGAAGTTCTTGCCCCAGTCAGAGGTGAAGAGCAGATTGTGATGCGCCAGCCTGTCGAGCCGGCCCTCGACGCCGAGCAGCAGGACGAGCGCGCCCATCCCCGGGTCGGCACGCTTCCAGCTGGCTGCCGGGCGGGTCTGGAGTCTGCGGGGCAGCAGCCGGGTCTCCAAGTGGTGGAGGTCGCAGGCGGCGACGACGGCATCGGCATCGAAGGCTTCGAGCCCGTCCCGGGTGCGGGCGAGCACCTCGCTCAGCTGCGCTCGCCTTCCCGGCAGGCCGAGACGACCCCGCCACCGGACGGGCTCGTGGTGGGTCAGTGAGACGACCTCGGCTTCGGTGCGGATGTCGACCCCGAGGTCGCGGGCGCGTTCGGCGATCGCGGTGATGAGCGTGTGCATGCCGCCGGCCGGATAGCGGACCCCGTCGACGAGGTCGAGGTGGCTCATGAGGTGGTACATCGCCGGGGCGGTCTCCGGGCGGGTGCCGAGGAACACGGCCGGATAGCCGAGGATCTGCCGGGCGACGGGATCGTTGACGGTGCGGTCGATCTTCTCCTGCATCGAGGTGCTCAGCAGTTCGGTCAGCTCGCCGAGCCCGGTGAGCACCTCCGGGTGGGCGAACCCGGCCGGGGTGGAGAAGGTGGTGTAGAGGAAGTGGCCGAGTGCCAGCCGGTAGGTCCGGGAGGCGGAGTCGAGATAGGCGTCGACCCGATCCCGGCTGCCGGGCTCTAAGCGCTCGAAGAGGTCGAGGACCTTTTCACGTCCGGCCGGCACGTCAAGCCGAGTGGATGCTGACTCGCCAACTGGTTCGGGGAAGATCCGGTAGGCAGGATCGAGGTCGATGAGCTCGAGCGGGTTCGGGGCGCCGGTGAGGTCGAAGAGGTGGTCGAACACCTCGGGCATGAGATACCAGCTCGGGCCAGTGTCAAAGGTGAACCCGGCCTCCCGATGGATGCCGGCGCGTCCGCCGAGGGTCGCGTTCTTCTCCAGCAGCGTGACCGCATGGCCCCCCTGTGCGAGCAGCGCGGCGGCGGCGAGGCCGGCGATGCCGCCGCCGATGACGATGGTGCGCGTCACCGGCTCTCACCGCCGGTCGATGGGCGGCGCAGCGCACAGGCGGTGATGGCGAGCTTGCGCGGGTTGCTCACCCGCATCCGCTGCGTGCGGATCTGCACGGCAGGCGTGGTGGCCAGCGTCCGGTTGAGTTCGGCGAACAGGGCGTGGGCGATCCGCACGGCCGGGCGCACACGGGCCGGCAGCAGCTCGATGACTTCGTCGGCTGCGGCGAGATCGGCGTCGATGTCGGTGACGATCCGGTCCCGGTCGGCATCTGTGAGTCCGTCGGTGCTGATGCCGGGCAGGTAGCTGCGGCCCAGGGCAGTGTCCTCGGCGAGGTCACGCAGGAAGTTGACCTTCTGGAAGCCTGCCCCGAGCGCCATCGCTCCGCGTCGCAGGCGCTCGTGATCGGCCTCGGGCACGGCACCGAGGAAGAAGGCCTTGAGGCACATGAGCCCGATGACCTCCGCGGAGCCGCGGATGTAGTCAGCGATCGACTCCTCGGTGTGGACAGCTGGGGAGATGTCGGCGCGCATCGAGGCGAAGAACGGCTCCCATTCGGCCGGCCCGATGCCGACCTCGCGGGCGGTCGCGGCGTAGGCGTGGGCGATGATGTCGGCCGAGGCGCCGGTCGCCACCGCAGTAGCGATGCGGTGTTCGAAGGCGTCGAGTTCGGCCGAGCGCTGGGCGGCCGGCAGCCGGTGCATGCTGCCATCGACGATCTCGTCGGCGACCCGGGCCATCGCGTAGATCGCGGTGATGTGGATGCGTACGACCCGCGGCAGGGTGCGCACGGCCAGGGAGAACGATGTCGAATACCGGGCCAGCACCTCGGCGGCGGCAGCCCGGCAGGTGCGGGTGTACTCCACCGGTGCAGGTGGGAGCTGCGCTTTGGCAGCGGCCGGCCGTATTCTGCGGAACATCAGCGCACCACCCCTCAGTGCCGACCGGTCCGGCGGGTGGCGGCGAGCGCCTCGTGCTTGTTCTGCCAGATGAGCAGGCCCTCGCAGGCGAGCAGCAGGACGCCGAGCACGATGCCGACCCAGGCCGGGCCGACGATGATGAGCCCGACGACGGCGGCGAGGTAGACGATCGCACGCACGGCGATGACCGAGGTGCGGGAGGCGAAGAAGCCCTTCGGGGAGGCGAACAGCGCCCAGACGATGATGACGAGAACGAGCGCGCCGATGCCGGCCAGCCAGGCGAGCGCGCCGCCGCCGACGAGCATGAAGGCGACGTAGGCGATTGCCAGCCAGGCCAACGTCTCGAGGAAGAACAGCGTCGCCTCGGCGATCTTCACCAGTGTCGACATCGCTGGGTTCCTCTCTCGGCAGGGCGGGGCGTGTGGTTCCACGATACCGCCTCGGGCATCGGCGGCTCGGCAGGCGGGCCGCGTTTGCGCAGGACAGAGCTGGGTGGAAGCTCAGTGCCGGGATCGCGGTCCTCAGTAGCCCGGATCGCGGCCGTGAGTAGACTGAACGGCGTGCCCGTCTGACCGGCAACCCGAAAGGACGCTTCATGACCCGTCGGACCCTGACCGCGACGGCAGCTCTATGCGCTGCCGCGCTGGCGCTCTCCGGCTGCTCGCAGAACGACTCCGAGCCCAAGCAGGGCCCCGCCACACAGACCCCGGCTGACCCGCGCGGCACCGAGGGCCCGCCGAACTCCGGTGAGGAGGACGACCTGGCGAACTTCAAGCCGGCGCTGAGCTGGGAGGACGCGCAGAAGAAGGCGCAGGAGGACTTCGACGGGGACTTCCGGGCGATCCAGATCGCACTCGCCGAGGGCGGGGAGATCCGCTACGACATCGAGATGGCCTCCGATGAGCAGACGTACACCGCCGCCTACGACGCCAAGACCGGGGACGTCATCTCCACTGATAAGGAGAAGCACGAGGGCAAGGGCGAGGTGCTCTCCCTCGATGACTACGTCGGCCTTGATGAGGCGAAGTCCTCGGCTCTCGATGTGCTGCCGGGCCGGTTGACGAAGATCCGCCTTGACGCTGGCAGCGACGGCACCGCCGCCTACACGATCGACGTCTCACCTGAGCAGGACGGCGAGACCTTCGAGGTCGTCGTCGACGCCGAATCCGGCAAGGCCCACCGCTCCGACGACTGAGAGGCAAAGCCCACCGCTCCGGCGACGAAGGAGCTGTCCGAGGCCTGCCGGGCCGCTGTCATGGAATCGTTGCCGCACATGCTCCGTACGCCGCGCCAGCATGCCGATCTCCCGCGCCCGAGGCGGTCGTTCCCCGTTGCCCGGGGCCCCGCCTCGGCGCCGGTGGCGGGTCGCATGCGCGGCGGGACCTGCCGGCCATGGCAGTGCCCTGTCTGCGGGGTGGGGGATAATCGCAGTCTGCGGGGTGGGGAATAATCGCAAGTGGGAGGATGTTGTTCCCATGGTTAGCGAATGTTCTCGATCGTGGAGGTAAAGCAGTGACGAAGCGCCCGTACACCGTTCCCGGACTGACGAACGAAGATGCCAAGAAGGTCTGCGAGATCCTGCAGGACCGGCTCAACTCGATGAACGACCTGCACCTGACCCTCAAGCACGCCCACTGGAATGTGGTCGGCCCCAACTTCATCGGCGTCCACGAGATGCTCGACCCGCAGGTCGAGACCGTGCGCGGATTCGCCGATGACATCGCCGAGCGGATCGCCGCACTCGGCGGCAGCCCGGTCGGTGTGCCCGGCCGCCTGACCTACCAGCGTCCGTGGGAGGACTACGACGTCGACCGTGCCGGCACGATCGAGCACATCAAGGCCCTCAACCGCGTCTACGAGGGTGTTGTGAAGTCCCACCGCGACGGCATCGAGGAGACCGGCGAGATCGACCCGGTCACCGAGGACATGCTCACCGGGCAGTCCTTCGAGCTCGAGCAGTTCCAGTGGTTCCTGCGCGCCCACCTCGAAGACGGCAGCGGCAAGATCGACCAGTGACCGGCTGCTGAACCTGTCGCGGGCCCTGCTTCTTGCAGAAGCGGGGCCCGCAGTCATTCGCAGAGGCTGGAGAACCGGTTCAGAACCGGTGGGTGATGCTCAGCTCGGTGCCGAGCAGCACCCCGGTGCGGAACTCGACCGGCTGCCCGCCGGAGGTGCCGAGGCGTTCGAAGCGCAGCAGCGCCTCACCGGTCGCGCATCCGAGCAGATGGGCCTCATCGGGCCCGGCGAGCACAGCGGAGACATCCTCGAAACCGCCGTCGATGCGCACGTTCGCGGTCTCGGCGAGCACATGGTAGACCGCCTCGCGGGTGAAATCGGCGCTCATGAGCGGCTCCCCGAGGGCCGCCGGCAGCCACACATGGTCGACAGCCACCGGCGTGTCACCGGCCCGGCGGATGCGCGCCAGATGGAACAGCCGCGCATCCGCTGGCAGGGCGAGCCGGTCAGCGGCCTGCGCATCGGTGATGATCTCCTGGGCGAGGATGTCCGAAAGCGGTTCGAGACCGGAGCGGGAGATGACCTCGAACAGCGAGTAGATCGCCCCGTAGGCAGACGGGCTGGTGGTGAGCAGGTGGGGGCGCTTGCCGCGGTTGGCTGTGAGCACACCGCTTTCGCGCAGAGGCCGCAGCGCCTGACGCATGGTGCCGCGGGAGACCTCGTATTCGGCGGAGAGCTGCAGCTCACCGGGGAACCCAGCATGGAACTCGCCGGCGGCGATGCGGGCGCGCAGGTCGTCGTGGATCTGCTTCCACCGCGGAGCGTTGGCTGCCATTGCGTCCCCTTCCCACAGTGTTCCCGCGCCTGTTCTGTGTTCCTGCGTCTCTTCTGGCTACCACTCACCGGAGCCGCGTATGGTGGCAGGCGGACAGCGGAAACATCCGACTCGATATCAGCATAGGAGAGAGAGCACGCATGAACCGGCCCCGAGCCACACGATCCCAGGGATTCCTGGCCCGGAACTGGCCGTGGACGATCGCGGCCGGCCTGCTCGTCATCATCCTCGTCATCAGCATCATCGCTGGTTCGGGCTTGGGTACGAACCCCGGCACGCAGGCAGAGGACGAGTCCGGCAGCCAGGGCGCAGCCGCCGGTGCCCAGCAGCAGGAGTTCGACCTCTCCCGCCGCATCGACGGCGACCCGACCGCCATGGGCGAGGTCGAAGCACCGGTGGTGCTCATCGAATTCGCCGACTACCGCTGCCCGTTCTGCGGCAAGTTCCACCGCGACACGCTCGGCGATCTTGTCGATGAGTATGTTGCGGACGGCCGGATGCGCGTCGAGTGGCGCGATGCACCGGTCTTCGGCGACCAGTCCGTCGACGCCGCGGTCGCCGCCCGGGCGGCAGCTGAGCAGGGCCTGTTCTGGGAATACCAGCATGCCGTGTTCGGTGAGGCGCCGGACAGCGGCCACCCGGACCTGCCGCGCGAAGTGCTCATCGAGCATGCGCAGACCGCCGGGGTTGCGGACATGGAGAAGTTCGAAGCCGACCTCGACAGCGAAGACCTGCACGCCCAGGTGCAATCAGACTTCGAAGAGGCTCAGCGCCTCGGCGTCACAAGCGTGCCGACCTTTGCGATCAACGACTCCGTCATCTCCGGTGCCCAGCCGGCCGATGTGTTCCGCGAGACGATCGAGAAGGAACTGGCTGAAGCCGGCGCGTGAGCCTCGGCTCCTGCAGCCCAACTCGTGCAGCCCAACTCCTGCAGCTCAGCGGCGAGCGCTCTCGGACCGCAGGAAGTCGCGCAGGTACGGGATCGCGAACTCGACCTTCCCACGGCCGGACTCCATGATGACCCCATCGATGATGAGCCGGCTGCGGTACACCCCGGCATGCTGGATGCTGACCCCGAGGCGTTTGGCGACCTCACGGGTCAGCGAGGGCTCGTCATCAGCACTCATCGCGAAGATGTAGTCCTTGTCCCGATCCGACAGGCCTGCCAGTGTGGGTTCGTGGATCTGCCGGAACAGGGCGGGTCTGGCCTGCTCGACCGCCCAGGCGACATGCTCTGCGGTGATGACCGGTGCCTCGGCGGCGGCCTCCCACGCGAAATCGCCGATGAGCTGCACCAGATACGGGTAGTTCTCTGAAGCCTCGACTGCGGTTTCGAGAGCATCGGCGTCGATCGACTTGCCGGCGTTCTCGATCGGGTGGCGCAAGGCGACGGCGGTGTCGTCGGCGGTGAAGTTCTTCAGTGCGATCCGTTCGGCCCGGCGCAGGAACGTCGAGACGTCGTCGTTGACGAGCTTGTTCATCGTCGCCGGCAGTCCGGCGGCCACGAACGCCAGCGGTGCTCCCTGGGACACTGCATGTGCCACTGCATCGGTGATGGCCCGTAGCTCAGCGACATTCGTCCGGTGCACCTCATCAAGCGTCAGCAGCAGCCCGGTGCCGTGAGCAGACAGAATGTCGAGGGCCTGCATGAGCCGGTGACGCAGATCCGGGGTCAGCGGATTCGTCGAATCGGTTCGGGCCGTCAGTCCGCCGCCGATGACCGGCAGCGTGAACCCGACAGTGGAGGACGTCGAGGTCTGGGCGGCATCGAGGTCTTCGAGCAGCTGCGGCAGTCGTGCTTCGGTCAGCCGCTGCACGACACCCGGGGAGGCCTGTTCTCGCACTGTCACCCACTGGCGGGAGTCAGCGACCTCGCCGAAGGTGTTGAGCAGCACCGTCTTGCCGACCCCGCGCGGGCCGGTCACGAGCATCGCGCGACCGCGGACCGCACCGTCGAGAGCGCGGGCGAAGAGGTTGACCTCCTCCTGGATGCCGACGACGGCAGCCGGGGTGGTCCCGAAACTCGGGCTGAACGGCGAGGGGTGCCGACGCGGATTCGGCGGCGGAATGGTGACGGTCACAGCTGCCCTCCGATCGGAACGACACCACGGCGCTGAGGCACAGTAGGTGCAACTGTTGCTGCAATGCACTCAGGTTCGGTTATGGAGCTTACGGTATCGTCGCCAGCGGACACGACAGCTGCGGCCCGGACCGAGCCGCGGCACACACCAGGAAAGGGAGAGGGTCGATGCTGGCCGAGCTGGCAAACTGGCAGCCGCGCCGCTGGCTGTTCGCTCTCGGCGCCGCTGCTGCCACCATCCTCCTCGTCGCTGTCCCACTGACCTCATCGACACGCCGCTGTTCACCCGCGATGTCCCGCCGACCTGGTGGGCTCGGCCGGTTCTCATCGCCAATGCCGTGCTCGCCGGCCTCGTCGCCGCCACGTACGTCGCCCGACGCGATACCGGTGAAAATTCCGAGGAGCGCGGCGGCCGGCTCGGTGCGGCCGGAGCGGTCATCACGTTCTTCGCCGTTGGCTGCCCGGTGTGCAATAAGCTCGTGCTGCTAGCACTGGGCTATGCCGGGGCGATGCAGTACTTCGAACCTGTTCAGCCGGTCCTCGCGCTCTGGTCGATTGCGCTGCTGGCTTGGGCGTTCGTCGCCCGCGTGCGCAAGGAGCGCAGCTGTCCGCTGTCGAACGCCGGTCAGGCGGCCACCGCCTCGGGCGCGGAAAATGCACCGGTTGATGCCGCGTCCGGCAAGACGCACTGAGATTAACTTCCGGCAGTTTCGTTTTGCGCCACGGCACATGGTTGCCGGCAGAGTCCCGCCTGCCCAAGGTGCCCGGTTTGGGAGGCCGGAGCAGTCGAACGGGCCTGTCCGGCCGTTCCGGCCTGCGAAACCGGGTGGGTGCCTTATTCGCTATGCAATTGCCCGACCACAGTCGCTCAGCCCCTGTTCTGTGCAGCTGCGACCATGGCTGACACTGGCTGTGTCGGTGTGCAGGTGCTGCCGCGGGTGTGGGGGCGGCGAGGTTCTTATCACGGGTGTGCTTCTTCAGGGTAGAAGAGCCCGTCGTTCACATTGTCGTGTGAGCCTGGCATGTCCGGGTGTAAGCCTGGCGTGTCCGGCTGGGAGTGGGCTTCACCTGGCGTGGTGTTGGTGATGAGTTCGGCATGCCGGCGGTGCAGCACAGACCCCGGTGGATGGGTCCTTGCTGTTGTGCCTCCCGGCAGCGTCCACGTCAGTACCCCTGTTCGGGGTTCGCGTCTGAGTCTGAACACTCCTTGGGTTTTGAGTTGGTGGTGCTGTTTGCACAGCGGGTGCAGGTTCTCCATGGTCGTCGGTCCGCCGTGGGCAGGGTGCCGATGGTTGAAGGGTTCGATGTGGTCGAGTTCAGCTTTCGTTGCTGGCCGGTCGCAGCCGGGGGCGGTGCAGTATCGCCAGCGCGCCACGAGTGCGTGCCGCATGCGCGCACCGATCGTGTACGTCGTTGCGACGTGGTTGAGGATCTCGCCGGTGGTCGGGTCGGTGAGCAGACGGTAGATTGTGTCCCCTCCCGATCCGACCAGCTGACGGGCGACATCGGCGCTGATGGGGCTGCCGTCGACCGAGCCGGGCAGTTCATCGGCAGCTGAGCCCTCGGTGAGCGCCATGGCTGGCACGGTGATGGTGATCTTGGCCTGACGTGCCAGCCACTGGCCGCTGGCGGGACATGAAATGGGCGTGTCGCTGAGCAGGTCAGCAAGATCGTCCGCCAATAGATCAAGCGGTGAACTCGTGTGGCCGGAGGATTTCTGCCGCTTGGCCAGCGCCTCCTGTGCGACGTCGAGCGTGTTGACATCCCCGCCGATCGTCGCGCCGATGAGGAAGTCGTACTTGAGCTGTTCGAAGGAGCGGGCGTCGGCGAAGACGTGATTGTCCGGCAGGTCGAACCCGGCGGTGTATCCGCGGACCACACAGCGGGCCATGCCTTCGAGGCGGGCGTGCAGCAGTGCGATCTCATGGGACGGGCCCTGCACGATGAGTGTGCCGCGACCGTGCTGGTCGTAAAACGCTTCGACCCGCCGGCGATCGCGGATCTGCTGTGCCTGCTCGGCGCGCGTGACCAGCGCGGCAATGGCGGCCTTGACCTCCGAGTAGTACACGCTCTTCTTCGTCGCGGTGATCGTGGCCAGCAGCGTATCGAGCTGCCCGAGCAGGGCCGGGTCGACTGATGCTGCCTGCCCGGCGGCGAAGACGAAGCGATCGAAGCTCAATCTGCCCGCACGCACCTGTGCGGTGAGTTTCGGCAGTCCGATGAATGCCGTGGCGGCTCCAGTGACCCGTGACCACGCGGTGTTCGACGTGACGTCGAGGGCGTGGGCGAGAGCGGCCAGCGTCGGTGTGCCGATGCGATCGCGCAGCCAGGTGAGCGCCTCTGCGCGCGCTGCGTCGGAAACTCCGCCTGCTGCTTGCGGTTCAACCGCAGTTTTGGCTGCCTGCGGTTCAGCCGCAGTCTCGGCGAAGCCAGCACCGGCGAGGGAGTGCAGCGCATCGACCTGAGTGTCGATGTTGTCACGGCTGTCGGCGCGCACCCGTTCGAGCACGACGCCGAACATCTCCTCATACCCCTGCAACTGTGCCCGCTCGAGCGCGCTGAGGGACTGCTCGAAGGCGCAGAACCGGGTCCGGTACGCCCCAGCAGGCGTCGGCACGGAAGTCTCAACTGTCGCCGTCATCGCCGTCGCCTCCCTTCGCTTATCGATGCAATGGTTCCATCACACCACGAGGCACGGACAACGCAGACTGACCAGGGACAACGCCGAACCATGGGCGCAAAAGCGACCGTGCCCGCCACCGCCGTCCGCGTCATGCCCGTCACCCCTCTGTCCAACTGGAGCCCTCAGGGCTCTCCTTCCTTGCTTCCACCACAGCACGAGGCACGGACATCGCTCGCTCACCAGCAGATATACACTCGACGGGTGCTGAGCAAGGGGCTGGCAGACCCGAGCCAGCCACCACCTCGGCAGCCCCGACTCAGCCGCCACCTCGGCAGCGGAGGCCCCCATCGGGGCAACGGCACCCCCCTCGGGAGCGGCAGCCACCCCAGCAGACCCCGCAACCGGCAAGGCGGCCTGAGATTATCCACCGGCAGGTGTAGACTCGCGGACCAAGGGCACGATCCACTGACGGCAGCCGAGGGGAGCCACGCACGTGTGGGAGTACTTCACGCAGCGCTCTGACCAGATCCTCTTCGCCTCCTGGCAGCATTTCAGCCTCGTGGGCCAGAGCCTCCTGCTCGCCACCCTCATCGCGGTTGTCATCGCCGTGCTGTCGTACCGCTCCTCAGCGCTGACTGCAGCAGCCAACAGCGTCTCGGCGATCGGCCTGACGATCCCGTCGTTCGCACTCGTCGGCCTGCTCATCGCTCCGGTCGGCTTCGGCGTCATTCCCGCCGTCATCGTTGTGACCTTCTACGCCGCCCTCCCGATCCTGCGCAACGCCCTCGTCGGGCTCGCCGGCATCCCCGGCGACGTCGTCGAATCCGCCCGCGGAATCGGCATGAGCCGCCTGCGCACCCTGCTGACCGTCGAACTGCCGATGGCCTGGCCTGTCATCCTCGCGGGCGTCCGCGTCTCCGGGCAGATGGTCATGGGGATCGCGACGATCGCCGCCTACTCACTCGGCCCCGGCCTCGGTGCCTTCATCTTCTCCGGCCTCGACCGCCTCGGCGGGGCGAACTCGCTCGAATCCGTCGTCATCGGCGTCGTCGGCGTCATCATCCTCGCCTTCATTCTCGACCTGCTGCTTGTGGCAGTCGGCCGTCTGACCATTCCGAGGGGTATCCGTGTCTGAGAACCACCGCACTGCATCTACCGCTTTCGAGGCGGCCGGCACCGAGCACGATTCGAGCACCCAGGGCGTGTCGATCACCCTGGAGGGGATCACCAAGCGCTACGACTCCGCCAAGCCACCGGCTGTCGACGGGCTGAATATGGAGATCCCGGCCGGGTCGATCGTGATGTTCTGCGGGCCCTCGGGCTGCGGGAAGACCACGACGCTGAAGATGATCAACCGGCTCATCGAACCCTCTTCCGGCCGGGTGCTCATCGACGGGGAGGACGTCACCGATCTCGATGCCGACAGGCTGCGCCGCCGGCTGGGCTACGTCATCCAGGCAGGCGGGCTGTTCCCGCACATGACGGTGGCCAAGAACATCGGACTGGTGCCCAAGATGCTCGGCTGGGATGCCAGCCGGATCCGCGCCCGCGTCGACGAGCTGCTCGAACTCGTCTCCCTTGACCCGGCCGCCTACCGCGACCGGTTCCCGCGCGAGCTCTCCGGCGGCCAGCAGCAGCGCGTCGGTGTTGCCCGCGCGCTGGCCGCGGACCCGCCGGTGCTGCTCATGGATGAGCCGTTCGGTGCGGTCGACCCGATCACCCGCCAGCGGCTGCAGGATGAGCTCATCGCCATCCACTCGGAGCTGAAGAAGACGATCGTGTGCGTCACCCACGACTTCGACGAGGCCGTCAAGCTCGGCGACTGGATCGCGATCTTCCGCGAAGGCGGCATCCTCGCCCAGTACGACTCACCTGAGAGGATCCTCGCCCAGCCGGCGAACTCCTTCGTCGAGGACTTCATGGGCGCAGGCGCCGGGCTCAAGCAGCTGTCCCTGTCCCGCCTCGATGACGTTGAGCTGACCGAACCGGTGCGCGTGCGTGCCGGTGCCCCCGCCGCCGAGGCGGTGGAGACGATGCGTGCGGCAGGCGATGACTATGTGGTCGTCGTCGACGACCAGGACCGGCCCGTCGACTGGCTCATCGCCAGCCAGCTCGAACGCTTGGAGACGATGCCGACGCAGGTGAATGAGGACCTGCCGGTGGTCTACAACCGCGCCTCGCTCAACGACGCACTCGATTCGATGCTCGTGACGACGACGTCATCGGCGATCGTCGTCGGCCGGCGCCGCCAGATGCTCGGGCTCGTCACCGTCGACACGATCATGGACGTCATCTCCGGGCTCAACGGCCGCGCCGGTGACACTGCCGCCGAGGCGCCGCTGGGGGAGAACGAACCCGAGGAGTTCGAGATCCCCGAAGACGACGGGCGCACCGGCCGCAACACCGACGAGGCGATCGCCGCCAAAAAGCGTGAGGACCCGACCGCAGACACAGCCGACCCCGGTGACGATGCTGTTGACGGCGATCGACCGGCCGGTGCGCACCGCGCGGACAGGGACAGGCCATGAGCAGCCTGACTGCCGGACAGCGCAGAGACATCCGCGACCTGCTCGTGCAGGCTGGGATCATCGTCGCGGCCTTCGGCGTGCTCATCTGGTGGCTGCTGACCACCGACCTCACCGAGGTCGAATCCTCCACTCTGGCACCCGGCGCGGTCTGGTCGCTGACCGTGGAGCACCTGCTGCTCACCGTCATATCCGCCGTCATCGTGCTCGCCGTGGCGATCCCGCTCGGCATCCTGCTCACCCGCCCAGCCCTGCGCCGGGCCGCAGGACCGGTCATGGCCGTAGCGAACATCGGCCAGGCCGCCCCGGCCGTCGGCATCATCGTGCTCTTCGGGTTCTGGCTCGGCTTCGGTTTGCAGGCCGCGATCGCAGCACTCGTCGTCTACGCGCTGCTGCCGGTGCTGCGCAACACCATGGTCGGCCTCACCCAGGTCGACCGGCAGCTCATCGAAGCCGGCCGCGGCATGGGCATGAGCGCTGCCGCCGTGCTCTTCCGCGTTGAACTGCCGCTTGCGGTGCCCGTCATGCTCTCGGGTATCCGCACCGCACTCGTCCTGCTCGTCGGCACCGCCACTCTGGCGACCTTCGTCAACGGCGGCGGACTCGGCCTGCTCATCACCACCGGGGTGACGCTCGACCTCACCCGGGTGCTCATCGCAGGTGCCATCCTCGTTGCCCTGCTCGCTCTCGTCGTCGACTGGACCGGACGCGTCGTCGAACTGGCTGTACGGCCGAAGGGACTGGCATGACACCCCACCCGATCACCACCCCAGTCAGCCGCACACGCACGAGGCTCGGCCGCCTCGGCGCCGGGATCGTACTGCTGAGCACCCTGGCACTCGGCGCGTGCGGTCTGCAGCCCTCGGCCGCCTACATCCCGCCGGTGAACCCCGGGTCGATCGAGGAGATCCCCGGTGCCGCCGACGGAAAGGTCTTCACGGTCACGAGCAAGAACTTCACCGAGGCGGTCATCCTCGGCAAGATCTCCGTCATCGCCGCCGAGGCCGCCGGATTCAGCGTGAAGGACCTCACGAACGTGCCCGGCAGCGTCTCGGCCCGCAAACTCATGACGAGCGGGCAGGCCGACCTGTCCTGGGAGTACACCGGCACCGCCTGGCTGACCTACCTGAATGAGGAGGAGGGCATCCCGGATCCGCACGAGCAGTGGCAAGCCGTCCACGATGCCGACCTGGACAACGGCCTGACCTGGGGCCCGGCGGCTGAGCTCAACAACTCCTACGGCATGGCGATCCGGCCCGACGCCCCCGGCGAGCTCGGCGCGGTGACGAAGATGTCGCAGCTGGCCGATCTCAAGCCGGAGGACCGCACGATCTGCGTGGCCGCCGAGTTCAACTCCCGGCCTGATGGGCTCACCCCGATGCTCGAGGCCTACGACATTCCGCGCGGGGAGGCCGACGGCACACCGGAGGACAACATCGGCATCTACGATGCCGGCCCGATCTACTCCGCAACGGCGGCCGGGCAGTGCAACTTCGGCAATGTCTACCTCACCGACGGCCGGATCAAGGCGATGGGCCTCGTCGTCCTCGAAGACGACAAGCAGTTCTTCCCCGCCTACAACGCAGCCCCCGTGTTCTTCACTCAGACGCTCGAGGAGTACCCGCAGCTCGAAGAGGTCTACGCGCCGATCGCCGAGAAGCTCACCACCGAGCAGATGCAGGAGCTCAACCGGCAGGTCGACGTCGACGGTGACGACCCCGTCGACGTGGCACTGCGCTGGATGGTCGACGAAGGCTTCGTCACCGAACGGTGACTCGGCGGCCAGACGGTAGGCTTGTCGCCGGCTCGTGACGGAAAGAAGCGGCTCGTGACGGAAGGAAGCGGCGATGTTGGGTCTGAATCTCACCGAAGGCACGGTGCTCATCATCTGGCTGATCGGCATCGCCTGCGCGGCTGGCACCCGGCGCGAACCCGGTGACACCGCCCGCTACCCGCTCACTGTCATGGCCGCGCTGTTCGCCCCGATCATCGGTTCGGTCTATGCGGTTGTGCGGTTCTTCCAGGTGCGGGCACGCCACCGGCAGCAGCGCGGACTCGGCCGCGCGAAGGACACAGGGCTCAGCCGAGAGTGAGCGGCTCGTCTGCTGCGATCGGGCCGTCCTCGCCGACCCGCCAGGAGATCTCGACCTCCACCTCGCGCTTGGTGCCCTTGCTCGGCTTCTGCTCAGTCGCCGGCTTCTCCTCGTCGACAACCTCGACGGACAGGCGCACCGAACTCGGCATCTCCAGCCGGGTCTCCTCAGCACCCTGACGGAACACGAGCGTGCCCTCGGCGATCTGGTCGGCAAGCTGCTGGAGCAGGTCGGCGAGCTCGTCGCGGCTGCGGATCTCTTTGGTCTTGAGGTGAACGGTCTTCACAGTGACATCCCTTCAGTAACAGGGTGCCGGCGCAGATGCCGTGACAACGGCGAAAAGGCGCGCAACCGGCTGGATATCCATCGTATCCGAGTCCGCATCTGCGGGATATGAACGCATGCGGAGCAGAAACAAAAGGTCTCGCCTGCTGGCACCAGTTCACAAGTGTGACCTGCGTCGCTAAGCTCTGTGTATGGACGTCACTCATACTCTCGGTTCATTTGACTACGTTGACCCAACTGATCTCAAGAGGATGGCTGAGGCCTCAGGGCCCAAGGTGACCATTCTGATGCCGACATCGCGAGCGGATCACCAATCCCGCGAATCCTCCACCCGGCTCAAGTCGCTGCTCGATGAGGCGGGCCGCAAGCTCGCTGAGACCGGCGTCGAGGCGAAGGAAGCCAAGGAGATCCTCGGCCCGCTCAACGACCTCGTCAACGACGGCCCGTTCTGGCGCCATCAGGCCGACGGGCTGGCTCTCTACGCAGCCACGGGCATGACGCTGACTTACCGCCTCGGTGTGCCGCTGAGCGAGCACGTCAGCGTCGGCGACTCGATGACGGTCCGCCCGATCGCCCCGGCGCTCGCACAGTCCCATGCCTTCTACATCCTGGCTCTGTCACGGAACAAGGTGCGCCTGTTCGACGCGACGAAGGACTCGATCGTCGAACTCGACCTCGGTGAGACCGTGCCGCAAAGCATGGACGACGTCGTCGACCCCGATGAACGCCAGCGGCAGCTGCAGAGCCGGTCGATCGGCGGCGACCGCGCCATGTTCCACGGCCACGGCGCCGGCGGTGAGGTCGACAGGATCTTCGTCGAGAAGTTCGTCAAGGCTGTCGGCGAAGGAGTCGGAACGCTGCTCGGCAAAGCCCGCAGCCAGCCGCTGATCCTCGCAGCTGTCGCTGAGGCGATGCCGCTGTTCAAACCCGTGTGCACCTACCCGGCGCTGCTCGACGAGATGGTCACCGGCAACCCCGACGACCGTACGCCCGGTCAGCTGCACGCCGATGCGTGGGAGGTCGTCATGCCGGCCTTCGCTGAACGCGACGACGCAGCCTACGCCCGCTTCGCTGATGCGCAGGGCACCGGCCGCGGCGTCACCCAGACCGATGTCATCCGCGAAGCAGCTGCCGAGGGGCGGGTCGACACGCTGTTCATCAACCCGTCGCTCTCTGCCTCAGAAGGCAGCGGGGATGTCGATTCCGCGATCCTGTCGACGCTGCAGAACTCCGGCACGATCGTCATCATCTCCGACGGCCGGGTCGAGAACGTCGCAGCACTGATGCGGTACTGACCCCCGGCCGCTCAGGCGGTCCTGATCTCTGTCAGAGCGGCGAGTGCGGCAAGGGCTGCGCTCGCCGCTTCGTGTCCCTTGTCCTCCCGTGAGCCCGGCAGCCCGGCCCGGTTGCGAGCCTGCTCGTCGTCATCGCAGGTCAGCAGCCCGAACCCGACCGGTGTGCCGGTCTCGGCCGCCACCTTGGCCAGCCCGTCGGTGGCGGCCCGGCAGACGTAGTCGAAGTGCGGGGTGCCGCCGCGGATGACGACGCCGAGTGCGACGACGGCGTCGAAGCGTTCCGCCGCCGCACGGGCCAGCAGCGGCAGCTCGAAGCTGCCCGGCGCCCGGAAGACGCTGACCTCCATCCCAGTCGTCTCAGCTGCGGCCTCGGCGAGGGCGCGCTGGGCGCCGGCGAGGAGCCCGTCCATCACCTCGGTGTGCCAGGAGGAGGCGACGATCGCCACGCGGGTGCCCGGTGCGGCCTGCGGCTTCATCGTCGGTGCTCCGCTCGATGCCATGATGTGATCCCTTCTCTCAGTGTTCGGTGCGGTGTCCGGTGCAGTGCCCGGTTCAGTTCTGGTGCGGTGTCCGGTTCAGTTCTGGTGGGCGGCTGGGGTGTGCGTGTCGAGCCATGTGCGCAGGTCGGCGATCGAGATGACCGGCAGCCCGAACCGGGTCCCGAAGGCCAGCAGAGCGTCGAGGCGCATGACCTCGCCGGTGTCGTCGACGACCTCGGCGATCGCTGCGACCGGCCGGCAGCCGGCCAGCCGGGCGAGTTCGACTCCGGCCTCGGTGTGCCCGGCGCGCTCGCGGACCCCGCCGGCGGCGGCGATGAGCGGGAACACATGCCCCGGCCGGGTTAGCTGCTCCGGGCCCGCCTGCGGGTCGGCCAGCATGCGCAGGGTTGTCGTGCGCTCACCGGCGCTGATGCCGGTGTCCAGGCCGCGGGCATCGCAGCTGACGGTGTAGTTCGTGCCCTTCGGGTCCTCGTTCACCGCGGTCATGGCCGGCAGATCGAGGTGGGCTGCGATCTCAGCGGTCATCGGCGCGCACACCACGCCGGAGGTGTGGCGGACGATGAAGCCCATCCACTCCGGGCTCAGCAGCTCGGCCGGCACGATGAGGTCGCCTTCGTTCTCGCGGTCGGCATCGTCGACGACGATCGTCGGGACACCGCGGCGCAGTCGGCTGATCGCCTCCTCGATCGAGTCGAGCCCGTGTGCCGGGGACGCGTCGGCTGCGGTGGTCTCCCACGGCTTGTCCTGCCACGGCGACGGCGGCGCCTGCACGGGATCGGCACGTCGCACGTGGCGTCCGGCGAGGCTCTGGGCGTACTTGGCCAGCACATCGGTTTCGATGTTGACGAGGTCCCCGACGCTCGCCTGCCTGAACGTCGTCGCGGCCAGGGTCGCCGGGATGAGCCCGACTTCGCACCACGGCTGCCCGGCACCTGCCGAGGAGACGGCGGTGATCGTCAGCGAGGTCCCGTCGAGTGCGATCGAACCCTTCTCCACGCACAGCGGGGCGAGCGCGGCTGGCAGCTCGATGCGCATCCGCGTCCACGCCCCGCAGTCCTCGAAGACGCTGATCCGCCCGACCCCGTCGACGTGACCTTGGACGATGTGCCCGTCGAAGCGCCCGCTGGCCGGCATGCAGCGTTCGAGGTTCACCTGCGCGCCCGCCCTCAGCGCACCCAGGCTCGTGCGCGCCAGCGTCTCGCCCATGATGTCGGCGGTGAAGATCCCCGGGCCCGAGGTGCTGGCCGGGTTCTCATGTGCCGGCGCGGCTTCGGCGGAGGTGCGGGTGGCGGTGAGGCAGACGCCGTTGACGGCCAGGGACCCGCCGGCTGGCAGGTCGTCGATGAGGCTGCCGGCCCTGATGCTGATGCGGGCGGTGTCGGTGCCGGGAACGGAGGTGACGGACAGGACGGTGCCGGTGGCTTCGATGATGCCGGTGAACATGTGGTGACTCCTGTGGTCGGTGGTGGATGGGGCTGGCGGTGCCGGGGCCGGGGCGGCGGGTGCCGGTCTCAGGTGCAGGATGGTGTCGGTCCCGCTCGCGGCAGCGGCAGGGGCGGCAAGGTCGTCGGGGATGAAGCGCGGGGCGGCTGCGAGTGTCGGCACCTCAAGGCCGGCGGTGGCGGCGAGCCCGCCGGTGCCGAGCAGCTGCGGGCCGAGGTGGAGGAACAGCTCGTCGACGAGCCCGGCGGTCAGGAAGCCGCTGAGCAGGTGCGCCCCGCCCTCAACGAGCACGTGCTCGATCCCGCGCGCCCGCAGCTGCCGCAGCGCGTGCAGCAGGTCGTGGGTGCGCAGGTGGATGGTGCGCGGGTCGGCGGCGAGGTGGCTGGAGGCGTCGAGATCGCGGGTGCCGATGACGACCGGCACCGGCTGCCGGGCCGCAGCGCGGCCGTCGATGCGGGCGGTGAGCCGCGGATTGTCGGCCCGGGCGGTGCCGGTGCCGACGATGACGGCGTCGACCCGGGCGCGCAGCGCGTGCACGCGGGACCGGGTCTCATCGGAGGTGATCCACTGGCTGGTGCCGTCGGCAGCGGCGATCCGCCCGTCGAGGCTCTGGGCGAGCTTCGCCGTCACGAATGGCCGGGCCTCACGCTGCGCGGCCACCCACCGGTGATTGAGCACCGCCGCCTCATCGGCTGCCAGCCCGGCGACCACCTCGCGTCCGGCCGCCCGCAGCACCTCGGCGCCACCGGTGGCGACCGGATTCGGGTCGGCTGCCGCGTAGACGATGCGCGGGATCCCGGCCCTGACGATCGTATGCGCACACGACGGGGTCCGGCCGACATGGGCGCACGGTTCGAGCGTGACGACGAGCGTGGCGGTGCCGAGGTCGATGCCGGCTGCGACGGCGGCTGCCAGGGCTGCCGGTTCGGCGTGCGGGTGCCCAGCACCTGCGTGGTAGCCGGTGACGATCGTCCCGTCGGCGCCGATGACGGCCGCACCGACGAGAGGGGTGGCCCCGCGCTGGCCGCGGCGGGCGGCGGTGAGAGCAGCGGACATGGCCCGGCGTTCACGGGCAGTGATCCCGGCGGCAGGCGCGGCGGGTGCAGATGAGCGGTGCATTTTCCCTCTCCTCCTACCGGGGAGACGGGAGACAGGCGGCAGGCGTCCGCGCAGACACGGGTGCGCCGCTGCCGGTCCAGGCAGACACGGGTGCCCTGGACCGTGTGTTCCTCCCATCCAGACTTTCACTGTCGGTCTCGGAATCGCACCGAGTCAGCCGAACCCCTCCGCCCGTCTGGGCCTCGGCGTTCGGGTCGCGGACTGTCACCGCCGGTACGGAATCTCACCGTCCCCGGAACATCTGCCCACACCGTAGCACGCGTCACAGACACACCGGTCACCGCACCCGAGGCGGTGGGCGCCTCCCGTGCTTTGCCAGCACCGTTGTCCGGCCCGTCTGGCATAGTGAAGACAGGATGCTCACCAGGGAGATCATCACGGTG
Source organism: Brevibacterium sp. UBA7493 (assembly GCF_002479565.1). Lineage (NCBI taxonomy): Bacteria > Bacillati > Actinomycetota > Actinomycetes > Micrococcales > Brevibacteriaceae > Brevibacterium > Brevibacterium sp. UBA7493. The sequence continues at coordinate 48,000 of NZ_DLOD01000004.1, forward strand.
TCCCTGCTTGCGGAGGAACAGTCATGCACCCGTTCTCCCGCCCCGCGCTCGCCCTCATCGCCGCAGGCGCCGCTCTCACACTGGCCGCCGGATGCACAGCGGCAGATGATGCACCCGGCAGCTCACCTGCGCCCAGCACACCGGAACCGCGGCAGCTGAGCGAGGCGATTACCCTCGACTTCTACGCTAGCCTGCTCGCCGACAACGACACCGACCGGGCGCTGGTCGCCGACGCGATGGGCGGCAGGCTCGTCGCCGTCGGCGCTGATGGCGCTGAACTGTGGAGCCACCAGGCGCAGGTCGATATGGACCGGCCCGACAGCGTGGCCGCCTACTCCCACGGTGAGATCGTCATCGTCGACGACGGGACCGGCCATCTGCGCGCACTCGACTGGGGCGATGGCAGCGAAGCCTGGACCTATACGCCTGCCGATGCCGATCTCGGCTGCACCGAACCGCGTGACTACTACTCGTCCTCCTCCACCGGGACGAGCGCCCTGGGCGAGGATGGGATCATCCTGCTCGAATACGGGATGATCGATGCCGATCGCGGCAGCTGCACCGGTGATGAGCAGAAGGCCATGGTCCTCGGCCTCGATCCTGCCTCCGGCCAGCCTGCCTGGCCGGCCGTGCAGGCGACCGCCGATGCGCAGCCCATGGGCGGGGCGAACCTGCAGATCACCCCGGACCGCACGCGCGCCTACCTACCGTGGCGCGATGGCGACGGCAGCTTCCTCACCCGCCTCGACCTGGCATCGGGTCAGCATGCCACAGTCGATCTCAGTGAGTACGGGGAGCAGGACCTCGGCTTCGGGATCTACCCGCAGAAGGCACCCGGAACGCTTGTCTACGCCTTCGGCACCGCCGATCCTGACGCACCGTACTCCGGGTCCGTCACCCGCACCGCACTGCTGAGGCTGCCGATGGACCTGCCGGAGAGCTCTGGGGTGCTCACCCCGCTCAGCGCTGCCGACGATCCTAGCCTCGCCGCGGGCATCGACTTCAGTGAGGAGCCGGTCGCCTACTGTGCCGCCCGGCCCGTCTCCACCGCCGCAGGCACCTTCGTGTGCGCGAGCACCCAGCTGTTCGCCTCCCGGATCCTGGTGCTCGGCTCACTGCTCGACGGCAAGGCCTGGCACACCGACATCTCCGAGGACGCTTTCGAATTCGGGCTGTTCGACGAGCAGTACGGTCGCCTCCACACACCCGTCGACGGCACCGACGCGCCACTGGTCATCATGCCCGGTCTCGACGCCGGTGTCCGGGCCGTCAGCGCCACTGACGGATCGACGCTCTGGGAGGCAGGCGAAGACCTCGACCCGCTCGATCCGGTCGAGGGCAGCTACGGATTCGGCGGCAACGGCGCATTTCCGCAGCTCGGTCTCATCCCGGTGCTGCTCAACGACGCGGTGCATTTCTTCACCCCTGACGGCAAGGAGCACCCCGAGGCCCACGCCGTCGGCCAGTATGCCGAGCCGAGCGCCACCGGCCGCTGGTTCGCAGCAGCCGCCGGTGAGTCCACCACGCTGTGGACCGTCACCGGCGGCTGAACGACGCCGCTGTGCGGCGCCGGTAAAGCTGCGCTGCGTCTTACCAGCCGCGTTCGGCCAGGCGGTGTGGGGCCGGCAGGTCGCTGACGTTGAGGCCAACCATCGCCTCACCGAGTCCGCGGGAGACCTCGGCGAGCACCTCGGGATTGTCGTAGTTCGCCGTGGCCTTGACGACGGCTTTGGCCCGTGCCTCCGGGTTGCCGGACTTGAAGATGCCTGAGCCGACGAACACGCCCTCAGCACCGAGCTGCATCATCATCGCCGCATCGGCAGGCGTGGACACGCCCCCGGCGACGAAGGTGACGACCGGCAGGCGGCCGTCGCGGGCGACCGTGCGCACGAGGTCGAACGGCGCCTGCAGCTCCTTGGCCGCAACATAGAGCTCATCTTCGTTCAGCGCAGCCAGGCGGCGGATCTCACCGCTGATCGTGCGGATGTGGCGGGTCGCCTCGGAGACATCGCCGGTGCCGGCCTCACCCTTCGAACGGATCATGTCGGCACCTTCGCTGATGCGGCGCAGCGCCTCTCCGAGGTTGGTGGCCCCGCACACGAACGGCACCTCGAAGGCACGCTTGTCGATGTGGTTGACGTAGTCGGCAGGGGAGAGGACCTCGGATTCGTCGACGTAGTGCACGCCGAGAGACTGCAGGATCTGCGCTTCGACGAAGTGGCCGATGCGCGCCTTGGCCATGACCGGAATCGACACGGCATCGAGGATCCCGGCGATGAGGTCCGGGTCGCTCATCCGGGCGACGCCGCCCTGGGCGCGGATATCGGCGGGCACCCGCTCGAGCGCCATGACCGCCACTGCTCCGGCATCTTCGGCGATGCGGGCCTGATCAGGGGTGACGACGTCCATGATGACGCCGCCGGCCAGTGAGCGTGCGAGCTCAGAGCTCAGCTGGGCGCCGGTGGCGCGCTGCTGCGCGGCGCCGTCGGCAGTCCCGGCAGTGTGCGTGTCCGCAGCGGCGTTGGCGGTGGTGGCGGTCAGTGTGGCAGTCATGCAGTCTCCTGGGTTGTGGCGGGTGCCGGACACCCGCTGGTGGTGAGCCGGACGTCCAGGCGCCCGACGGGGTATTCGTGAGCCTAGCGGGCATTGGACTGCAGATATAGTCCAGATCCAGGGGTATTCTGTAGTCCAGTTGCGCGGTTCCGGATGGCCGCGAGACCAGAGACCAGGTGGGGGAGGGGTGCTCATGGCGCACGACGCGGATCTCACGGTGCGGCTCGACCGCAGCTCGCGCATCGGTCTGCCGCTGCAGATCGTCGCCGGCATCCGGGCCGAGATCGTCACCGGCCGTCTGCGCCCGGGCGACAGTCTGCCCTCCAGCCGGGTGCTCGCCGCGCAGCTCGGTGTCGCCCGCGGCACCGTGCAGACGGCGTATGAGCATCTCATCGCCGAGGGGCAGCTCGTGACAGCCGCCCGTTCGGGCACACGCGTCAACCCGGCACTGCAGACGGCGCGGACTGGTCTCGCTTCGGCCGCGCGCCGCTCGGGGTCACGGGCCGTGACGGGCCGAGCGATGCCCTCCCACCACTCCACTGACATCGCGGCGGAGGTGCGCATCGATGCCCGGGGTGTGAGCGTGCGCCCCGACCCGCGCGATGAGCCCGACTTCCGGGCTGCCTGGCGCCGCGGACTCGACACCCGCGACGTCAGCGATGACGGCTGCGGCACCCAGACGGTGCGCCAGGCGATCGCCGGGCACCTGCGGCTGGTGCGCGGCATGCAGGTCGAACCCGCCGACATCGTGCTGACCGCCGGCGCCCGCGACGGGCTGCGCACCGTCCTCAACGTCCTCGCTCCCGCAGCGCTCGGAGTCGAGAGCCCGGGCTTTCCCGGTCTGCGCCGGGCACTGGCGAACACCCCCACCGTCGATGTGCCCGTCAACACCGACGGCATCGACCCCGCTGCAATCCCGGCACCGCTGCGCGCCCTGCTGCTGACGCCCAACCACCTGCATCCGCATGGAGATTCGATGAGCGCGACCCGGCGCGTGCAGCTGCTGCGCTGGGCCGAATCGTGCGGCGGCCACCTGATCGAAGACGACTACGACACCGAAGCCCGCTACGCCGGCAGCCTGCCGCCGACTCTCGCCGACCTCGACAGCAGCGGCCGGGTGCTGCACCTCGGATCCTTCGCCACTCTGCTCGGCACGCGCCTGGGCATCGGCTACATCATCGCCACCGGCCCGCTCAGCGCTGCGATCGCCGCCCACCGCCGGATGCTCGGTCCCGCCGCCTCACCGCTCATCCAGGCGGTGCTCGCCGACTACCTGGACTCCGGCGGGCTGCGCAGGCGGATGCTGCGGATGCGCAAGCGGCTGGCAGCCGCCGCCGAGGCGGTCGATGCCGCAGGCCTGCCGCTGACCCAGGTGCGCGGGCGGGCGATCCTCGAACGGCCGGCCGGGGATGCGCGGCGTTTGCGGCGCGCACTCGCTGAGCGCGGCATCCTCGTCGACGACCTGGCCGGCAAATGGACCGGCGGGCAGCAGACCGGCATCGAGATCGCGCTGAGCTCGCTCACCAGCCCGGAGCTCACTGCTGTCCTGGCGGCTCTGCGCACCGAGCTCAGCCAACGCTGATGACACTCAGCAGCGGTCGCCGGGCATCACCGCAAGCGGATCCCGTTCGGCGGCCGGCAGGCTGAGATCCGGCTGCGCCAGCGCCCGCGCCAGGGCGGCCCGCGGTGTCAGCGGCTGATGGGCAGGCGCCCCTGCGAACAGCTCGCTGCGCCAGCTGTCACCGGAGGAGACCATGTCCTCCTGAAGCGATTCGATGAGCGCCTCGACTGTCGATCCCGGCAGATCCGTCAGCACCGCCGCAGCCTTTGCGACGAGCGGCTCCGGCAGCGGTCCGCCGGGCAGCTGCGGGCGGACGAGCCCGCTGAGCTCAGTGAGCAGATCGATGAGCTCGGGGTACGACATCACCGTCCCGCCGCCGATCGAGAACTGCCCGGTCGGCAGATCGACCCGCAGCGCCGCCTCGATCGCGGCGGCCACATCGGTGACGGCGATCGGCTCGACGAGGTGGCGCATCCACGACGGCACCACCGTGACCGGCAGCCGCGTCGCCAGCTGCCGGACGAGTGCCAGGCTCGTCGAGCCCGCCCCGATGATCATCGCCGCACGCAGCGTGATGACCGTGGCGCTGGCCCGGGAGAGCTCCTGTTCGACCTCGAGCCGCGAGAGCAGATGCTCGGACAGGCGCTCCTCGCCGACAGCCGGGATGATCCCCGAAAGGTAGACGATCCGCTTGATGCCTGCAGCATCGGCTGCCCGGCACACGCGCTGAGCTGACTGCCGGTCAACTGTGCGGAAGTCAGACCCGCCCATCCCGTGGACGAGGTAGACGATGGCATCGGCATCGCTGTGAGCCACCACCGTTGATACGGATGCGTCATCGGTGACGTCGAGTCGGGCGGCGGTGACGCGGTCTGCCCACCAGAACGCCCTGAGCTTTTCCGGTGAGCGGGCAGCGGCAATGACGGTGTGCCCGGCACCGAGCAGGACGGGGATCGTACGCGAGGCGACGTATCCGGTGGCGCCGATGAGCAGAACTCGCATGTCATCTCCTAGACTGGTGCCATGACGTCGCAGCTGGTGCTCACCTCACGTGCTGCTGTCTGGGCGCCTGCGACCGCCACCATTGTCCTCGGCGGGCTCATCCTGCGCAAGGCCTTCGGCCTCGGCACAGCTGCCGGCACCGCGGCACTGCCGCTGTGGAGCCTTGCCCTCGCCGCGGTGTGGACACTCGGTGGGATCGCCCTCCTGCTGCTCACGCGAGCGCATGCCACACGCCACCGCCCTGCTGATCCGGCGCCCGGCCCGCCGGCGCACCGTACTGCCGCCTCGGCCGGGTGGCGGGCGCTGGCTATCGGTGCGGTGCTGGCGGGTGTGTCGCTCCTTGGTGGCTGGATCCTCAGCCTCATCCCGGTGACCGCGCCATGGATCACCGCCGCCCTCGTGACTGCCGGGAGCTCGGCGGCCGGGCTGACGCTGGCGGCAGCTGTCGTCACGGGGCTGTCGGAAGAGGTGTTCTTCCGCCTCGGCCTGGCCGACCTGTTCCGCGGCCACGCCCGCTGGATCGCCCCGACCGTCATCTACACGCTCGTCACCTGCGCAACGCTCAACCCCGGCCTCATCGCCGCCGCCCCCGTCGTCGGACTCGCCGCAGCCTGGGCCCGCGAATCGACTGGCCGCTGGTTCGCTCCGCTCATCGTCCATGGCCTGTGGTCGATCGCCATGGTCGGGATCTTCCCGCTCGCAGCCCCCGTGCCGGGAGGCCTCTGATGGCCGCCTGGATCGCCCCACCACCGGCCGCGCCGCGGCGTCCCGGCGCCGAGGCGGGGCGCGCCGAGGCGGGTCGCGCCGAGGCGGACAGCGCCAGCGCGTGGAGCCGCATATGAGCACGCCGGAGCGGACCGCAGACGGCCGCTGGATCATCGTCAGGGGCAGGCGCTGGCGAGCCCAGGATCCTGTGCTGCCCGAGGCGCTGACCGCCCCGCTGCTGAGTGCCCTCGGCACTGCCCGCTCGCAGCTCTCCCGCTCTCGCCAGCTGAACGACGAGCAGACTGCAGCGCTGCGGAAGCGCGTCACCTGGGCCAAAGAGGGCCTCGGTGAGCGCGGCACCCCGTGGTGGGAGCTGACCGAGGATGAGCGGCTCGCCCGCGCACGCGACCGGCTGCAACGACTGACACGCCGGGATGGCGCGGAGCGCGACGGGGGTCGCTGAAAGAATTCTGCCTGCCTGCGGAATAATCTCCCTTCCCGCAAAGTTGAGTCTGGTGTACGCAACTTTCATGATGCTGGGTTTGACAGTCAGATTCAGCGTGACCAGACTTGAGTCAGATGCGCTCAATGCCGGCGCCAGCCGGGTTGGGCCTGACTCAGAAGAGAAGGAGAAACACTATGGCTCGTGCAGTAGGAATCGACCTCGGCACCACCAACTCGGTTGTGGCCGTGCTTGAAGGCGGCGACCCCAAGGTCATCGCCAACGCAGAAGGCGGCCGCACCACCCCCTCGGTCGTGGCGGTGAGCAAGAACGGCGACTCCCTCGTCGGTGAGATCGCCAAGCGCCAGGCTGTGCTCAACGTCAAGAACACCGTCGCCTCGGTCAAGCGCCACATGGGCAGCGACTGGACCACCGAACTCGACGGCAAGACACTCACTGCACCGGAGATCTCTGCCCGCATCCTGCAGAAGCTCAAGCACGATGCTGAGGAGTACCTGCAGGAAGAGGTCACCGACGCCGTCATCACCGTCCCGGCCTACTTCAACGACTCGCAGCGCCAGGCCACCAAGGACGCCGGCAAGATCGCAGGCCTCAACGTCCTGCGCATCATCAACGAGCCCACTGCCGCCGCACTGGCCTACGGCCTCGAGCGCGGCAAGGAGGACGAGCTCATCCTCGTCTTCGACCTCGGCGGCGGCACTTTCGACGTGTCCCTGCTCGAAGTCGGCAAGGATGATGATGACTTCTCGACCATCCAGGTCCGTGCGACCTCCGGTGACAACGAGCTCGGCGGCGACGACTGGGATCAGAAGATCGTCGACTGGCTCGTCAGCCAGGTCAAGAACGGCTACGGCGTCGACCTGACCAAGGACGCCGCCGCTGTCCAGCGCCTCAAGGAGGCCGCGGAGCAGGCGAAGAAGGAACTGTCCTCGGCGACCAGCACGAACATCTCTCTGCAGTACCTGTCGATGAGCGACAACGGGCCCGTCCACCTGGATGAGACCCTCACCCGCGCGAAGTTCGAGGACCTCACCAAGGACCTCCTCGAGCGCACGAAGGCCCCGTTCAAGGCCGTCATCGCCGATGCCGGCATCTCGGTCGACGAGATCGACCACGTCGTGCTCGTCGGCGGTTCGACCCGCATGCCGGCCGTGGCCGAGGTCGTCAAGGAGCTCACCGGCGGCAAGGAGCCCAACAAGGGCGTCAACCCCGATGAGGTCGTCGCGATCGGCGCCGCCGTGCAGGCCGGTGTCCTCAAGGGTGAGCGCAAGGACGTGCTGCTCATCGACGTCACCCCGCTGTCCCTCGGACTGGAGACCAAGGGCGGTGTGATGACGAAGCTCATCGAGCGCAACACCCCGATCCCGACGAAGAAGTCCGAGACCTTCACCACCGCCGAGGACAACCAGCCCTCCGTGTCGATCCAGGTCTTCCAGGGCGAGCGCGAGTTCACCCGGGACAACAAGCCGCTGGGCACCTTCGAGCTCACCGGCATCGCCCCGGCGCCGCGCGGCATGCCGCAGATCGAGGTGTCCTTCGACATCGACGCCAACGGCATCGTGCACGTGTCCGCCAAGGACAAGGGCACCGGCCAGGAGCAGTCGATGACGATCACCGGCGGCTCGGCGATCCCGCAGGAGGACATCGACCGGATGGTCCGCGAGGCCGAAGAGCACGCCGATGAGGACAAGAAGCGCCGTGAGGCCGCTGACACCCGCAATATGGCTGAGAACCTCGCCTACCAGACTGAGAAGCTCATCACCGACAACGACGACAAGCTGCCCGAGGACGTCAAGACCGAGGTGCAGGGCGACGTCGACGCGGTGAAGGAAGCGCTCAAGGGCGAAGACGACGACGCGGTCAAGACCGCTGTCGAGAAGCTCAGCCAGTCTCAGACGAAGATCGGCGAGGCGCTGTACCAGCAGGGCGGCGCTGAGGGTGCTGCCGGAGCCGAGGGAACCGCAGATGCCGGTTCCGATGCGACTGAGGACGACGTCGTCGACGCCGAAGTGGTCGACGAAGACGAGGAGAAGAAGTGATGTCCGCCGAGAATCCTGAACAGGGCTTCTCGTTCACCGACAAGCGTCGGGTGGATCCGGAGACCGGCCAGGTGCGCGAGCCCCAGGCCGGCTCCGGGGACACCGGAGCCGCTGAGCCGAGCGAGGCTCAGGAGCAGGCGCAGGCCGCAGCAGCCGAGGGCCGCCTCGACAGCGACGGCCCGGAGGTCGCCACCGGCGGCGAACCAGCCGCCGAGACCGACCCGGCAGCCCAGGCAGCCGAGCAGGCTGTGGGAACCGCGCAGCCCGAGGCGCCTGCCGCCTCGGGCGCGGAGGCAGACGATGGCGCGCTCGATCCTGAGAACGTCAGCCCGGCCAACGACACGGAGGCCGAGCTGCTCGATCACCTCAAGCGGATCAACGCCGAATACGCCGCCTACCGGATGCGCTCCCAGCGCGAACAGGACCGTGCGAAGGAGGCCGGGGTCGCCAGCGTCGTCGAGGCGCTCTTCCCGGTGCTCGACGAGGTCCGCCTGGCGCGTGAGAACGGCGACGTCGAGGGCCCCTTCGACACGCATGTGACGAAGCTCTTCGACACGCTGGCCAAGCTCGGCGTCACCCAGTACGGCGAGGTCGGTGAGGAGTTCGACGCCAACATCCACGAAGCGCTCATGCAGCAGCCCAGCGACGAGGTCGAAACACCCACGGTCTTCCTCGTCATGCAGCCGGGTTACATGCTCGGCGAGCGGGTGCTGCGCGCCGCCCGCGTCGGCGTGCAGGCTCCGGCAGACTGATCTGCACAGCCGGCACCCGGCATGAGCCGACCGCGGCGTGAGCTGCGGATTCCGTTCCCGAGGCGGCCACCGCCTCGGGCACGGACCGGATGGGCAGGCAGACGGCCTGCGCATGCGGTGCGTGAGGAACGACAGACCGGCAGCCGCGGCTGCCGCACAGCAGACGGGAACAGACATCCAGACATACACGACAGACGATGACGGCGCGAGCCGGAAAGGAGGTGCCAGGTGAATTCCGGACCTCAGAACGAATGGTTCGACACGGACTACTACCAGATCCTCGGCGTCTCCAAGGACGCCTCGGAGTCGGAGATCAAGAAGGCCTACCGGAAGCTGGCCCGGAAGTACCATCCGGACACCAACCCCGGTGACAAGGCCGCAGAGGAGAAGTTCAAGCAGATCGGGCAGGCCAACCAGGTGCTGTCGGACAAGGAGACCCGCGAGCAGTACGACCAGGTGCGGGCGATGGGCCGCGGCGGTGCCCGGTTCTCCGCCGACGCCGGCGGACCCGGCGGTGCCGGCGGGTTCGAGGACATCTTCTCCGGCCTGTTCAACACCGGAGGCGGCGGCACCCGCACCCGCTACACGACCCGCAGCCCCGGCGGCGGGCCGGCTGGCTCGGCTGGCGGGGACATCCCGCCGGAGTTCGCTGATCTGTTCGGCGGATTCGGCGGCTCCTACGGCGGCAGCCCCTATGACAGCCCCTACGGCGGTGGGTTCTCCACCGGCCCGCTCAAGGGCGGGGACATCAAGGCCAGCACGAAGCTGTCCTTCACCGAAGCCGCCAAGGGCGCAACAGTCAAACTGTCGATGCCCGGGGGCAAGCCGCTGACCGTGCGCACCCCGGCCGGTGTCAAAGACGGGCAGAAGATCCGCCTGCGCGGCAAGGGCAAGGCCAGCCCCAACGGCGGCGAACCCGGTGACGTCATCCTCACCGTGCAGGTCGAACCCCACCCGGTGTTCACCCGCGACGGCGCGAACCTGCGGATGACGCTGCCGGTGACCTTCGACGAGGCTGCCCTCGGCGCCGAGGTCGAGGTCCCGACACTCGGTGGGATGCCGGTGCGGGTGAAGATCCCGGCCGGCACACCGTCGGGCCGCACCCTGCGGGTGCGCGGCAAGGGCATCGAGACGAAGAAGCTCACCGGTGACCTGCTGGTGACCGTCGAGATCGCCGTTCCGAAGAACCTGACGCCCAAGGCCAAGGAAGCGGTCGAGGCCTTCCGTGAGGCCACCAGCGGTGAAAATCCGCGAGCCGGGCTGCTCGACCGGGCCCGGGAGAGATGAGCGGGGTGAGCGTCGATGAACATCGGAGCGACAGCCGCCGTCTACGTCATCTCCGTTGCCGCTGAGCTGGCGGGCATGCACCCGCAGACGCTGCGGCAGTACGACCGGATGGGGCTGGTGGTGCCCAAGCGCACCGCCGGTACCGGACGGCGCTACTCACCGCGCGACATCGAGCGGCTGCGGCTGATCCAGAAGCTGAGCAAGGAAGACGGCATCAACCTCGCTGGCATCAAGGAGATCCTCGCCCTGCGCCGCGACCTCGACGAGGCTCGCGACGCCGCGACCCAGGCGCATGCAGTCGTCCACGAGCTGCGCCAGCAGATCGATGGGCTGCGGCAGCGCGTGCAGGCCGAATCTCGGGTCTTCGCCGCCGGGCAGAGCGGCGACATCGTCTCCGTCATGCACGGCAGGCGCCCGCGGGTGCGCATCGCCGGGGCTCTGCCCTCGGCAGCCAGCGCCCGGCCGGGCGGGAGCGGGGCCGATCGCGCCTCCCGCGACATCCTCCTCTACCGCCGCCGGTGACGCGGCAGCCTGCGAGGCGATCTTTCGCACCTGACCATGCGAAGCGGCGCCCAGCTCAGCAGCTGGGCGCCGCTTGCGCTGTCCCGGTGGTGCGGCCCCGCTGCCCAGGTCGTACCGCCCGGACTTGATCGCCTCAGATGAGGGTGTCGTGAAACAGCGGTGCCAACGCGAACCACTTGAGCAGCACGACAGTCGGCCCGTGTCGAACCGGTGCTTCGGTCATGCCCGCTGTGCTCGCTTCCGGCCGACGATCCACAGGATGATGCCGAGAATCGTCAAGCCCACGCCGAGCAGGCCGCCGAACACGGCGATGAGGATGCCGCCGACGGTGGAGAAGATCCCGCCGACCGACAGGGGTGGGGCGATGATGACATCGGGTTGGTTGCATGTGATCGAGTAGGTGCCTGCTTCCCGGACCGAGAACCCGTCGATCGACTCATAGGTCCTGCCGTCGAAGGAGTAGGACGACGTCTGATTCGTTCCCTTGCCCACCGGGGTGGGCCCTGTGATCGTGCAGCTGGTGAATCCGGAGCCCTCTGGCACATAGACCTGCCACTCAGATTCCGCCTCGAAGAACTGGTTCGTGGTGCCGTTGACGCGGATCGCCTCGTCGGAGAACCCTGACAGGGACGAAACGCCGGCGATCGTCATGATGATGCCGCCGATGATGGTGAGTGCGAGGATTCCAGCGCCGACGAATGTCAGGATCTTGCCGATCAGCGGCATCTTCGACTTCGGCTTCGGGGCACCCGCCCCGGTGGCATAAGGATCTTGGCCGCCGTACTGCGGCTCCTGGCCGGGATTTTGAGGCGGCTGCTGGCCCTGATCACCCTGCTTCCCCTGGTAACCGGGATACTGGGGCGGCTGCTGGCCCGGTTGAGGTGCCTGGCTGCCGTACTGCGGTGCCGACGGCGCTCCGTACCCGGCTCCGCCCGGGCTCTGCTGGCCAGCTGGACTGTCGCTCGGGTGCATGCTGCTGCTCGCGTGCGAGCCGCCGGGATGCTGCCCACCGGGCTGCGGCGGACCGGCTGAAGGCTGGGAACCTGGAGGCTGCTGGACACCCGGCGGCTCTTGACCTCCCGGAGGCGGCCCGCCTGCTGGCGGGCCGTTCGGCGGGGGCGGCTGGGGTGGGTAGCTCATGACGCTCGTCCTCTTCCTCGTCGTTGTCGGTGCTAGATCCAGGGCGGCGGTTCGGGGAGGTCCTGCGGAGTCGCCGTTCCCGAGGCGCCCTTGTCGTTGTCCTCGAGCCCGGAGTTCGGCCAGCCGCGCCCGGTGAGATAGGACACGATCTCGGCTGCCTCGCCGGTCACCTCGATCGGCTCAGCTGGACGCCTGTCTTCCGGCCCGGCGACGACCATGCGTGGGGATTCGTCGCGGTCGGTGATGTCGAGCTTGAAGTTGACTGGTTCGTCGCGGGCGATCCACATGCCGGTGATCTCATCGAGCAGTGCGTTGACCATCGCAGCCGGGAAGTCGAGGGTCGTCATCCCGATGTTGAGGTCCAGGGAATGCATCCAGGCCTCCCGCGCCCGCGACCACGGGATCTGCGCGGCCTGGATGTCCTCGCCCCGTCCGTTGACGACCGTTGCGTTCCAGGCCTCATCGTCCATGTCGTCGAACTCGTCGCTGAGCTCGTCGACGACCTCATGGGCCATCGTCATGACATCGCCGTTGGAGATGTGGGCGACAGTCGAGTCGATCTCCTCATCGCGGGCCTGCCGCGAGGGGTACATCCGGTTCTCCTCACCGGTTCGGGCCCATTCGAGCAGCCGCATGAACGCCTCTGCGTTGTGGATGACGTGTGCCGCGACGTGCTTGCGGGTCCAACCGGGCAGCAATGAGGGCTGGTCGAGATCGGCGCGGGAGAGCTGGTCGAGTGCCTGGAGGAAGAACTGCTCGCCGAGGAGTCGCAGGTCGAGGTCGCGTTGAAGCTGGTCTGCATCGATTGCCATGTCCTCAGCTTAACGTCACACTTCGGCCCGCGCCTGCCCGAACGTTGAGCCTCAGACGAGTCCCAGCCACTTCCAGTACGTCGCCGAGAGAAGCAGCACGAACAGGTAGCCGGCGATGGTGAGCGGGATGCCGGTCTTGAGGAACTGCTTGGCGGTGAACGCACCGGTGCCGTAGGCGAGCATGTTCTGCGGTGCCGAGATCGGCAGCAGGAAGCCGAAGCTGATGACGAACTGCTGAATGATGACGAAGCCGAACCCGCCCTGGGCTGCACCCGGCAGGCTCATCGCCAGAGCGATGTAGACCGGGATGAGCGCCGAGGCCAGCGAAGTCGCCGAGGCGAAGCCGAGGTGGATGAGGATGGTGAACACCGACACAACGGCGATGATCGCCAGCATCGGCATCTCCGACAGGCCGACCGCCCCGAAGGTCTTCGACGACAGCCACGCGGCAGCACCGGTCTTGAGCAGCAGGGAGCCGAGTGAGATGCCGACGGCGAAGACGACGAGTGTGCCCCAGTTGATGAGCTTCTCGACAGCCTTCCACGAGAACACGCCGATCTTCGGGGTGAGCATCACCGCGATCGCGACGATCGTCACCGTCGAGGAGTCGAACGGGTGCAGCACCTCCTCAGTCGACCACAGGATGAGCAGCAGCACGGCGATGATGATGAGGCGGATCTCGCGCGCGGTGATCGGGCCGAGCTCGGAGAGGTTCTGGCGAATCATCTCGCGGCCGCCGTCGATCTTGTCGGCCTCGGGCTTGATCGCCCAGCGCATGACGAAGTACAGGGTGATGGACATGAGCACCGACCATGGGGCTGCCCACAGGAACCACGAACCCCAGGCGACGTCGACGCCCATCTCCGAGGAGATGAAACCGGTGGCCACGAAGTTCTGCGCGGCAGCCGTCTTGATCCCGACGTTCCAGATCGAGACCGCCTGCGCGGCGGCGATGACGAGGAGTGCGCCGAGCTTCGAGTTGTTGGCTAGGCCGAACGCGGCGACCATACCGAGGAGAATCGGCACCACGGCTCCGGCGCGAGCGGTGGCAGACGGGACGAAGAACGCGAGCACGATCGAGATGACGATCGCACCGATGAGGATGCTGCTGGTCTTCTCGCCGGAGAACCGCAGCACCCACAGCGCCAGTCGTTTGTGCAGGCCGGTCGCCTGCATCGCCGCAGCGAGCGCGAGCGCGGCTGCCACCAGCGCGACGGCCGGGGAGGCGAAGCCGGCCAGGCCGAGTTTCAGCGCCTCAGTCGAGCCCATCGGCTCGGGGCCGGCGCCTTCCTCTAACGCAGGGGCGAAGCCGAGCAGGATCGCGGTCAGGCCGATGATGATGACGGAGGAGACCGGATAGGTCACGGCCTCGGAGACCCACAGGATGACGGCGAAGGCGAGGATCGCCAGCGCCCGCTGACCGGCCACGCCGAGCTCGGGATCGCCAGGCAGCAGCAGGACCACGATGAGGGCGATCCAGGCGGCGGCGAACCAGATCGGCTTGAGGCCGAGGTGGGCGAAGAATCCGTCGTGATGCTTGGAGCTCGCAGTGCTCGAGCCGCCATCGTGCTCGGCGACGGCGCGCTGATCTGCACGCGCTTCGGCCTGCTGCTTCGAGCGCTTCTCCGCTCGGGAGCGCAGGGCTGAGCGGCGCTCTGCGGTCTGGTCAGAAGTGGGGCGATCATTCATGGGAAATGCTGCTCCTCAGCTGCACGTCGGGGGATGGGCGTCACCGCAGGCTCTGCCTCCCGATGGGTGTCACCGCAGGTTCTGCCTCCAGAGTATCGGCATGTGATCCTCAGGCGCGAGGGTCGCGCCCGGTCACCTGGCGTGGAACACATCACCCCCGGTGGCCTGCGCCGCCGGGGGTGATGCGTTGTGATGACGGGCTCAGCTGCGGCGGCGGGTCAGCATGATGCCGGCCGTGCCGATCGCCAGCAGTGCCAGACCGGCGCCGGCGGCGGTGAACTCGGATCCCGTGCGCGGCAGGCGGCTGCGATCATCGCGCTTGTCGTCGCCGTTCTTGCCGTTGTCATCCTTGCTCTGGTCGTCGCCGCCTGAGCCGTCATCATCCGAGCCGCCGCCAGCGGTGACGGTGAAGGCGCCGCGGAGGTCATCTCCGCCGGGGCAGGAGACGGTGACGTCGTAGGCACCGATGTAGGACTCAGCGGCCTCGGGATTGTCGCCGAAGACGGTGAAGGCGACCGTGCCATCGGCATCGGCTGTCGCGGTGTCGACGTGGGTGCCGATGTTCTCGTTCTCCGGCGTCACGGTCAGCTCAGCATCCGTACCGGGTTCGCATCCGGTGGCGACGATGGTGACTGCGCCCTCCTTGATGAAGTCAGCAGCCGCGACCCGCTCGGGATCGACGCTCAGCTCTCGTTCGGCCGGAGTGGACGGGTCATCGGTCGGCTCCGCCGTCGGGTCGTCCGTCGGCTCCGTGGTTGGTGCGTCCGTCGGCTCCGCCGTCGGGTCGTCCGTCGGCTCCGTGGTTGGTGCGTCCGTCGGGTCCGTCGTGGGATCACCGGTGGGGTCCTCGGTCGGCTCCTCGACGATGCGCACGGTGTGCCGGGTGACCGGCAGCGTGTCCGGCAGCCGGTTGGAGCCCTTGACCGTCTTTGCACTGACGGTGATCTCATCGCCGACAGCCACCGAATCCGGCGCGGTGACGGTGAACTCCTCTGCCGGGCCTACGCTCTCCGGTGCGACGTCTGCGATCGGCTCATCACCGAGTGCCGCGGCAGGGGAGTAGCTGTAGCCCTCTGCCGGGCCCTCCTGGACCGAGAATGCCAGGCCAGCCTGCGCCTCGGCGACGGTCGCCGTCCCCGGCCCAGCGATGTGCCCGGCATCGTAGGTCACGACTGTCGTCTTCGAGGTGACCTTGCTGGCGCTGCTCACCTGCACGACGACGGCCTCATCGGGCTGCAGTTCGCCGACCGTGGCATTGCGCTCCGGTTTGAACGAGGAGACGAACGCGTCATCAGCGGCGAGGGTGAACGAGTACTCACCCGACTCATCGGCTGCGCCGTCGAACCGGTCGACGTCTTCGATCGGCAGGGTGTAACCGCCGTTGAACATGGCGTTGACCGAGCGCACGTCGACCTCCGCGCCGGGCTCAGTGGTGACGGTGACGGGGATGCCGTCGGCGAGCTCGGAGACCGGGATCGGATAGGGCATGTCGACCGAAACGCTGGCCGCTTGGGCGGGTGCGGCCACGGCAACACCGGCACCGGCGGCGAGCAGGGCGGCTGCACCGGTGGCAAGGCCGCGCAGCGACAGGGCAGAGAGCAGAGTCTTCACAGGACACCTCGCAGAAGCAGGATCGATACATACTCAGCCAAGCGGATCGAAGCATCCCGGCGCTGGCGATCAGGTGAATCCGGCGAGAACTCTTCGGCCCGCGGCCTCAGCCGCGGCGGCGGGTGACAATGATCGAGGCGGTGCCGACCGTCAGCAGGATCGCCCCGGCGGCTGCGGCCAGCAGGTCGCTGCCGGTGCGCGGCAGGCGGGCCCCGCGGCTGTCCTGCCCGCCGGACGTGCCCGTCGGGTCGGCGCTCGGGGTCGGTGCAGCATCGGCGGTGACGGTGAAGCTGCCGGTGCGCTGGTCATTCCCGGCACAGGCAACCGTGACCGCGTAGTCGCCCGCATAGGTCTGGGCCATGATGTCGTGCTGGCCGTGGACGCTGAACGCGACGGCTCCATCGGCGTCGACGGTGGCGGTTTCGGAGTAGTTGCCGACGTTCATGCCCTGTGGGATGACGGTCATCGTCGCATCGGCCTCGGGCTGGCATCCGGTGGCGGTGATGATGACGGCGTCCTCGCGCACGAAATCCGAGGCCTTCAGCGCGCCTGGTTCGATCGTGAGGGTCTTCTCTGCAGTCGCCTCTTCCGTGCCCGAGGTGCCGGTCGCGGTCTCGGTGGTGGGCGCCGGTTCCGTTGCGGTCGTGTCCCCGGTGGCTGCAGGCTGCGGTGTCTCCGGCTCGGGCGTCGCCGGTGACTGGGTGGAACCGCCTGATTCGTCGGCGGAGTGCTCGTGCGTGCTGTCCGGTGTGGTCGCCGAGGAGTCGGGTGCCGTCTGCTCCGGAGCTGTGCCCCGGTCCTCATCGGTCCTGCTGCCGAGGCGCTCGCCGGTGGCCTGCACGGAGCCATCGGCGGGCCGGGCGAGGGCTGGGGCGGCGCCAGCGGACATGGTCACGGCGATGAGGACTGCTGCGCAGGTGCGTGGGAGTCTCATGGCGTGCCTTTCAAGCCGGGCGACCAGATACTCAGGATATACCCAGGTTCTGCTGAGCGGAAGAGGCTCAGGCGACGGGCAGCGGCCACCCCTCCTGACGGATGAGGCGGGTCTGCTCCCGGGTCGGGGTGCGCACGATGAGACCATGGCGTTCGACCTGCATGGCCAGGTAGTCCGTCTCGCCGAGCGGGTCGCCGTCGATCTGCATGTCGATCTTCTCTTCGCATTCGATGACGACGGACTCGCCGCGCAGAATCTGCGTGTGCAGGCCCTTGCGCTTCTGGCGGGAGAACACCGAGGCGGCCACACCGATCCATTGGAAGGCGTTCTTCGGGGCTACGACGAGGAGGTCGAGGATGCCGTCGGCGATGTCCGCCTCGGGCATGAGGACGATGCCGCCCTGGAGCTTGCCGCAGTTGCCGCCCACAACTGAGCGGACCTTCGTGCGCAGCGCCTGCACGCCGTCGACGGTGATCGTCACACGGGTCGGGGAGCCGATGAGCTTGCGGGCGCCGGCCTCGAAATAGGCCAGCCAGCCGACCTTCGACTTGAGGTCGGAGTCGGTGTCAGCCATGACGGCGGCGTCGAAGCCCAGCCCGGCCATGACAAGGAAGGCGTAGTCCTCACCATCGGGGGCGGTCTGCGCGTGACCGATGTCGATCGGCTTGTCCTGGCCCCACAGGGCGATGCGCATCGCCCACTCCTGCCGGTCGAGCGGCAGGCCGATGTTGCGGGCCAGCAGATTGCCGGTGCCCATCGGGATGATGCCCATCGGAGTGTCGGTGCCGGCCAGCACCTCGGCGGTGGCGCGCACGGTGCCGTCACCGCCGGCGGCGACGACGAGGTCGACTCCGGCGTCAAGCGCCTCGAGGGCCATCGCCTCGCCCGGGTCGTCCTCGGTGGTCTCGATGACGAGCGGCGGCTGCCAGCCCTCCTGGCGGCACACCGCCGAGGCGACCGCGGCGAAGTCACCGGTCACATCCTTGATCGGGTTCATGATGATGGCCGCCCGCGGCTTCGGCGGAATATCGGCGCTCTGGCCTGATTGACTGTCCGCGCTCGTGAGGTCCTCAACATTGAGCTGCTGATCCCTGCCCGACCCAGACTGCTGCGCTGCTCGGCGATTCGCGGTACGTGAGCGGGAACCGAGCCAGTAGCCGATGAACAGGCCGAGACACAGGATGACGACGGCAAGGGCGAGGAGGAAGAGCGTTCCGGTTGAAGATTCCATGACACCAATCTACTCCGCGAACCGGTCCAGCTGACTCAGCCTGAGCGGGCGAAATTCCGGTGAACGGGTGCTGGGAGACGTCCTGTCATCGCAGCGATAGGCTAGGTGTGTGATCGATCTACAGCAGCTCAGAGAAACCCCCGAGGCGTTCAAGGCCTCCCAGCAGGCCCGTGAGGCGGATCCGGGACTCGTCGATGAGATCCTCGCCGCTGACGAGGCCCGGCGCGCAGCGCTGACGTCCTTCGAGGAGGCCCGCGCTGAGCAGAAGTCGTTCAGCAAGCAGGTCGCCAAGGAGAAGGACAAGGACGCCAAAGCCAGGCTCGTCGCCGAGGCCAAAGGCAAAGCGGAGAAGGTCAAGGCACTGCAGGCCGATGCCGACGAAGCCGGCTTCGCCTTCGAGAAGCTCGTGCGCAAGCTGCCCAACCTCGTCATCGACGGCGTGCCCGCCGGCGGGGAGGACGACTCCGTTGAGCTGCGCCGTGAGGGCACCCCGCGCGATTTCGCAGCCGAGGGCTTCGAACCCCAGGATCACCTCGCGATCGGTGAAGGCCTCGGCGCGATCGACACCGCCCGCGGGGCGAAGGTCTCCGGTGCCCGCTTCTACTACCTCACCGGCTTCGGCGCACGGATCGAGCTGGCGCTGCTGACGATGGGCCTCGACACTGCCGAGAAGCACGGCTTCAGTCCCGTCATCACCCCCACTCTGGTCAAGCCCGAGGTGATGGGAGGCACCGGCTTCCTCGGCGAGCACGCCGATGAGGTCTACCGCCTCGAAGCCGACGACCTGTTCCTCGTGGGCACCTCTGAGGTGCCGCTGGCCGGCTACCACATGGACGAGATCCTCGACCTCGACGCCGGGCCGAAGCGCTACGGCGGCTGGTCGCCGTGCTACCGCCGTGAGGCCGGCTCCTACGGCAAGGACACCCGCGGCATCCTGCGCGTCCACCAGTTCCAGAAGGTCGAGATGTTCTCCTACGTCAAGCAGGAGGATGCGCTGGCAGAGCACGAGCGGATGCTGTCGATCCAGGAGGAGATGCTGGCCAAGTGCGAGCTGCCCTACCGGGTCGTCGACATCGCCGCAGGTGACCTCGGCGACTCGGCTGCCAAGAAGTACGACTGCGAGGCCTGGGTGCCGACGCAGGAGACGTACCGCGAGCTGACCTCGACGTCGAACTGCACGACGTTCCAGGCCCGCCGCCTGAAGATCCGCGAACGCACCGACAAGGGCACCCGCCCGGTCGCCACGCTCAACGGCACCGTGGCCAACACCCGCTGGCTCGTCGCCATCCTGGAGAACCACCAGCAGGCCGACGGCTCGGTGCGCATCCCCACGGCGCTGCGCCCCTACCTCGGCGGCATGTCGAGCTACGGGCCGGACGGCGCACGCTACGAAGACTGAGGAGAAGATTGAAGCCCCACATCATTGCCCTCGACGTCGACGGCACGATCGTCGACTACGACGACATGATGACCGATCGGGTGCGCTCCGCCATCCAGGCAGCTGAGGCTGCCGGCCACCATATCGTCATCGCAACCGGCCGCTCAGCCGGCGGAGCGCTCGAAGTGGCCAACCGTCTCGGACAGCGCGACGGGTACCTCATCGCCTCCAACGGTTCGGTGATCGTGCGGATCACCCCGGAGGCCGAGCGCGGCTGGGAAGTCAACCACGTGGAGACCTTCGATCCGGGCCCGATGCTCACCCGGATGCGCGAGCACCTGCCGATGGCACTGTACATGGTCGAGGACGCCGAGCTCATGCGCTGGGCGTCAGGGGAGTTCCCTGTCGGTGAGCTGGCGTCGAATGAGCAGCTGGAGCTCGTGAGCTTCGATGAGCTCATGGACAAGGAAGCCACCCGTATCGTCATGCGTGAGCTCAACGGCAGCAACGAGGAGTTCCTCGACGCCGTCGAGCGGATCGGGTTGCACGGTGTGACCTACTCCGTCGGCTGGTCGAACTGGCTCGATATCGCACCTGAGGGTGTGTCGAAGGCCAGCGGTGTCGAGTACGTCTGTCAGCAGCTGGGCATCGCACGATCGGAGACCGTGTGCGCCGGCGACGGCATGAACGACATGGAGATGATGCAGTGGGTCGCCCACGGCATCGCCATGGGCCAGGCGAAGGACGAACTCAAGGCACAGGCCGACGTCGTCACCGGACCTGTCGAGGAGGACGGTCTGGCGAGCGCGCTCGAAGACTACTTCGGCCTGGACAGCTGAGGTAACTCAGCCGCCCAGGCCGTCAGGCGTCGCGGTGCTGTTCTGTGGAGAAGTCTTACTTCTCTCGGACGAGAGTACCGATCTCCTCGCCGTCTTTGTCCTTGACGGTCATCTCATCGGCGTTCACATTCGAATCGGTGATTTCAGCAGTGCGGGTACCGCTGAGCCAGGTATCGATGTCCGTGCAGCCCTTTGCTGTCGTCACCCATGGTTCGATGTGAATGGTCGATCCCTCGATCGTGTAGGTGCTGTTGATGCCGTTGCAGCCATCGGTGCCGATAACCGTCTCATCGGTTGTGAATTCGAGGAATGGATCGCCCTTCTGATCTGCCCCCCACTTGCCTTCGAGAGTCTCGGGTGTCAGCTCGCCGGACGGGTCACCGGGATTTGCGGTGCTGGTTTCCTCGGAGGTCGCACCGGAGGTGTCTGTGGCGTTGGGGGATTCACTCGGGGAGACAGTGCCGTTGCCCTCGCCAGTTCCGCACGCGGAAAGCAGCAGCATCGAGATGCCGGCTGCAGCAAACGTGGCAGTTTTCAGTGTTCTCATGTGGTCCAGGATACTTCGGGGGCTGAGGCCCAGGCCCGCAGCGTCGCCGATTGTCAGGGCTTTGTGACGTCTTCGGCAGATCGGATCAGGGTTCCGATGACGTCGTCATTCCGGTTGCGAATGGTCATGGTGTCACCGTCGATTTCGGCGAAGCGGGCCATGCGTAGCCAGTCGTTGACGCCCAGGCAGGCGCGAGCGGTGGCGATCCACGGTTCAATTGTGATCGTGGACCCGTCGAGCGTGCAGGAGGTATTAATGCCGTTGCAGCCGTCGGTTCCCCATGCAGCGCCTTCGTCGTTGAATGTCAGGTACGGCTGACCGGGTTCGTCTGATCGCCAGGTGCCGGCCACGTCGTGCATCGTAAGCGAGTTGTCGTCCTGTTCGCGGGGGTCGGAGTTCATGCTGTCAGGCTAGCCGTTTTGCTGCTGCCGTGTGAATGCGATTCGGGCTGTGAACCGTTGTGGTTCACAGCCCGAATCAGCTGGCGTTCCTGCCGTTAGGAAGTCACGGTGTCAGCGGCATCAGTTCTTCCGACGGCGAGCCAGGACGTAGAGTCCTGTGCCGCCAGCGATGAGGGCAGCTGCAGCTCCGAGGGAGCCGAGTGCCTCAGAACCGGTGCGTGGAAGGTCCTTGTTGTCATCCTTCTTGTCGTCGCCGCCCTTTCCGTCATCGTCCTTGCCACCGGCTTCGGTGACAGTGAAGGTGCCGGTCAGGTCGTCGCCGCCGTCGCAGGAGACAGTGACGTCGTAGTCGCCGATGTAGGCGTTCGGCATATCGGCGTTCTCTCCGTAGACGGAGAATCCGACATTGCCGTCTTCATCGACCGTGGCGGTGTCAGTGTGGCCGGTGACGTTCGAGCCGCGCGGCTTGACTTCGAGGCTGGCCTCGGTGCCCGGGGTGCAGCCGGTGGCGAGGATCTCGACAGCGTCCTTCTTGACGAAGTCGGTTGCCTTGATGTTCTCCGGGTCGATCGCGAGTGCACGCTTGACCGGGTCATCAGACGGCTCGTCGGTAGCGGTCGGGTCGTCCGAAGGGTCCTCCGTTGCCGTCGGATCGTCGGTCGGGTCCGTGGTCGGATCGTCGGTCCGCGTCGGCGGGGGCGTCGCACCGGCCTCAACAGTGACGGTCACCTTGGTGGGCTTGGAGGTGTTGTACTTGCCCTTCTTAGCGACAAACGAGTACTCGTAGGTACCCGCCTTCTCCGGCGCGGTGAACGAGAACTTGCCCTTTTCGGTCTTGAGGTTCTCCGGCTCACCGTTAACGAGGACAGGTTCCGCATCCGGCTCGGTCGTTCCCGAGACGGTCTCGCCCGGCTTGACAGTCACATCCTTGATCGTCGGGGCATCGACGTGGAGCTTCACTTCGTAACCAGGGGTTTGGTTCACAGCGTGCTCAAGGTCGGCGACGAAGGAGTAGTCGTGCGTGCCAGGCGTGCACTTACCCTCCGCATTGCATTCCTTTGCGACCGCCACTGCGCTAGAGATTCCGAGAGCTTCGCCCTTCTCGTTGAACCAGGCACCACCCGAGTCGCCCTGACGCATCGTGTGCGTCGCCATGAAGCCTTTGACGTAGCGGGGCGCATCCGGATTGTCGGGATCTGCGACGCCGAAGACCATATCGCCCAACACTTCGCCCGCAGTCAGGCCGGTGGTGCGACCGGACTTCAGCACGGTTTCCTTAGCCTTGGCCTTGCCGACTGATTTGATGACGGTGGCATCAGCGGCCAGGTCGTCGCCATTCTTCGCGGCAGCGCCCCACTTGGTGACGGCAGGAAGCGCCTTCAGCTCATCATTCGTCTTGTCGATCGTTGCGACGTCAGTTGCGGTCGTCGCATCATTTGCGTAAGGGTCCTTGGCGCCGAACTGCGAGTTCGTGAACGAGCCGAGGTCATCCATGACTTCCGGCTTGTAGTCATTAGAGTCCATCTCATCGGTCTCGCTGCCCGTGAACTCGACATCGGAAGCTGGCTGGCTGCGCTTGACGTTCTCGCCGACTTCGCCGCAGTGGCCCGCCGTGATGAATGCGTCATCACCGCTCGGGGTCCATGCGGAGAATGCAAGGGAGCATAGACCGAAAAGCTCGTTGCCTTGCGGGATCATGTAGCCCGACCCACCGACAACTTCATCCTGCTTCGCAGCCTCGATAGGGCCGTCGAGCATGATGTACTTGACGTTCGTGGCATCTCCGACGACCTCTTCGACAGCAGCCACGCTGTCAGAGGTTTCATCGACGGCGAGAACGACCTCACCGGCAGCGTTCGTGCCGACGCCAGCGGCACCGGCGTCGAAGGCCCGGTCTTCAAACTTCTTGAATGCGGCGCCTGCCGTCGGCAGAGCTTCTGGGGCTGCGAAAGCCGGAGAAGCAGCGAGAGAGCCGCCTGCTCCGACGATGATCGCAGCGCTCAGGCCCAGGGCCCGCAGCGAATTGCGTTTCGTCATGTGTCAGTACTCCAAAGGTGTGTTCAGTGTCAATGCTGGCTGCGGGCTCGGCGGGAGGAAGTCGTTACCATTCCGCAACACACGAGTCTCAGAGTAGCCTGAGCGATCCTGAAGTGAAACCTGGGGCAGGTGGGTTTATGTCGAATTCACCTTGTGAATGACTGTTTGCCCAGGTGAAATGACCCCGGGGGTACCGAAAGAATTAGTCGGAGATTCGGACAATCTCGCCTGAATCCCCCTTGCCGCGACGCTGTGCTGCCGCTGCGAAGGCCCGGATTGCTTCAGTGATCCCCCCATCATGCACTGCAGGAGCTACGGCGCGGGCGGCGGCGAGAGTGGTTGGGTGGCCGTCGGCCATCGCATACCCCCAGCCGGCCCAGGTCAGCATCTCAATGTCATTGGGCATATCGCCGAACGCGGCGACATCGTCGGCGTCGATCCCCCGGCGCTGACAGTACTCAGCCAGCGTATGCGCCTTCGTCACCCCGGCAGCAGCGAGCTCGATGAGCCCAGTGGTCGGATTCGAATGCGTGGCGTGCAGCGCATCGCCAATAAGCTCGCTGACGGCAGCGAGCATCGCATCGGAATCAGTCGAGGGCCCGCGCACCATGATCTTGGCGACTTCTCGGATGTCCCTGCTCTCAGCCGGGTCGATGATGACGGCCTCCTGCGGCCAGCGGGTGACGAAACCCGGCTCGATGCAGAAGGCATCGAGCGTTTCGAAGGCGAGCTTCGCCTCGGGCATGTGCGCCCGCACCCGGCTGATGAGCTCGTGCTGGACCTCGGTGCTGATGAGGTGGGCATGGACGACCTCGTCGCGCTGCAGGTTGTACACGATCGAGCCGTTGGCGCAGATGACATGACGCACGATCGGCAGGTCCCGCTGCAGGGGTGCGAGCCAGCGGACCGGCCGGCCGGTCACCGGCACGAAGTCGACACCGGCGGCCACGAGCGCATTGACCGCTTCGACGGTGGCTTGGGGGATCGGCTGGAAGCGCTGCAGCAGCGTGCCGTCGACATCGCTGGCCACGAGTCGGATGTTCTCCGGATGCTCATGCGGTGCCTGCGGTGTGCTCGTCTCGCTCACTGCTGACCCCCGTCTCGCCGATACCTATTGAAAACGTATACCTATAGAATGCATGCACCCATTGAATTGGTGCTGTTGCCGGCACCCCACATGCGGGGCGGCCTACCTCTATATCTATTAGCTCGCCGCGTCGAGGCGGGTGCACTCGTCGATGAGTGCGGTGACATCGCCGACGAACCGTGTCGCCGCCGCGGTCGGGGCCGCCGGGTCCCGCCTCGCCCGCACGGCGATCCGGGCCATCGCAGCCGCCTGGCCCGCCTCGGCGGCTTTGGTCGCTGCTTGGGACAGCTTCTCCGGCAGCGGCCCGCAGGCACTGCGCACACCGGCCGGGACGACAAGACCCTCGACCGGCCAGCGCGCATGCAACCGGCGGGTGAGTTCCGTGACCTGCTCAGCAGCCTCATTCAGCGGTGCGGTGAGAGCGGCGATCTGCTCGCCGGCAGCCTGGCTGGCTTCGGTGGAGTCCCCGGTCTCGCGGCCGAGTGCGACAGCGGTCTCGTAGAAGCGGTCGACGGCGCGCATGAACCGGTCGTGGTGCTGACGCCACACTCCGGTGCCGAACTCCCGGTCGGCTTCCCGCGCGACGTGCTCGGCCGGGGAGAACAGTCCCGTCAGCCGGGACAGGATTCCCACGCTGGTCTCAGAGGTAGTTGCCGGGTCGCTGCTCGGCCTCAGGGTCGCTGTCCCCACCGCCGTCCTCCTGGCCCATCACGACCACCCCGCGCGGCAGCGCACCGGTCTCCTGGCCGGCCTGCGACTGTGCGAGCGCCTGCTGGCTCATGAGTGCGGTCTGGATGCCGTGGAAGAGACCTTCGAGCCAGCCGACGAGCTGGGCCTGCGCGATCCGCAGCTCACCGATCGACGGGGTCTCCGACTCCCCGAAGGGCAGATCGAGGCGCTTGAGCTCGTCGATGAGCTCATCGGACATGCCAGCCGAGAGCTCTTCGATCGTGCGCCGGTGGATCTCGGCCAGCCGCCCGCGGCCGGCCTCATCGAGATCGGTCTTGCGGACCTCTTCGAGCAGCTGCTGGGCCATCGTGCCCACACGCACGATCTTGCCGGGCTCGGAGATCTTCGCCGAGCGCTCCTGCCCACCCTGCTGGCGCCCCGACTGCTCGCCCGCCTCGGCGCCGGAGGCCCGCTGGCCACCACTGTCCCGGCTCGAGGTGTCCTGCCCCGAGGTGTCCCGGCGCTGCGCCGCCTGCTCACCCTGCTGGGTGGTCTCGTCAGCACCCGAGGCGGGGTCCGCCTCGGGGCCGGGGGTGCTGTGCCCGCCGGTGAGGCGGGCGGCTGCCTGCGCGAGAGTCTCCAGGTGCGGGGCCTGCGGGGTGGTCTCGTCGGTCATATCGTCCTCGTCTCCTTCGTGGGGCGGTCAGGCGGGCTGGGCGTCATCGCCAACGCGCAGCAGCACCTTGCCGATGCTATCGCCATCTTCGAGCATCGCGTGCCCGCGTCCGGCCTCGGCCAGCGGCAGCGTGTCGTGGATGATCGGGCGGATGGTGCCGTCGAGCACGAGCGGCCAGATGTGCTGGCGGACCGTGGCGACGATGAGCGCCTTCTGCGCAGCCGGGCGGGCGCGCAGGGTTGTGCCGAGTATGTGCTTGCGGCCGGTGAGCAGGCGGGCGAGGTTGATCTCGGTCTTGACCCCGCCCTGCATGCCGATGATGACGAGCCGGCCGTCGTTCGCCAGCGCTTTGATGTTGCGCTCGAGGTATTTCGCGCCGATGAGGTCGAGGATGACGTTCGCGCCCGGGGTGCACGAGTCGCCGGCTGGGTCGGTGGCGGGGTCGGATGCGGTGATCTCGCGGATCCGGTCGACGAAGTCCTCCTCGCGGTAGTTGATGACGGCATCGGCGCCGAGTTCGCGGCAGAACGCGGCCTTGCGCTCCGAGCCGACGGTGACGGCTACACGGGCGCCGAGCGCCCGGGCGAGCTGAATGGCGCAGGTGCCGATGCCCGAGCCGCCGCCGTGGACGAGCAGCCACTGGTCAGCACGCAATCCGGCCTCCATGACGACATTCGAGTACACGGTGGAGACGACCTCCGGCAGGGCGGCTGCCGCGGTGAGGTCGACGTGATCGGGGACGGGCAGCAGCTGACCGGCCGGCACGTCGACGTACTCGGCATAGCCGCCGCCGGACAGCAGGGCGGCGACGCGGTCGCCGGTCTTCCATCCGGTCACTTCGGCACCGACCTCGGCGATGGTGCCTGAGACCTCCAGGCCGGGGATCTCGGTGGCGCCCTCGGGAGGGTCGTAGTGGCCCTGCCGCTGCAGGATGTCGGCTCGGTTGATGCCGGCGGCATGGACCTTGACCAACACGGAGCCGGGTTCGATTGCGGGGGTCTCGACGTCGTCGGACAGCACCAGGGCCTCCGGGCCGCCGGGCTGAGGAATCGTCATAGCTCGCATGAGGCAAGCCTAGCGCCCAGGGCTGGGTGTGCGGTCAGTATCGCCGCACGATCACGCGAGCACCGCCTCGGGCGCGGGGCTCAGACGAACATGCGGAACAGCGGCGAGTCGTGCGAGACCTTCTCGATCTCCAGCGGTGAGGCGTCCATCCGGGCGAGCAGACCGGGCAGGCTCTGCGCCTGGCCGAGGGTGATGCCGACGAACGCCGGGCCGGTCTCGCGGTCGGAGCGCTTCATGTACTCGAACAGCGAGATGTCGTCATCAGGGCCGAGCACCTCGGACAGGAAGCGGCGCAGCGCACCGGGCTCCTGCGGGAAGTTGACGATGAAGTAGTGCTTGAGGTTCTCGTACACGAGCGAGCGCTCGATGACCTCCGAGTAGCGGGAGATGTCGTTGTTGCCGCCGGAGACGATGCACACAACCGTCGAACCCGGCGGGATCGTGATCGGCGCCCGTGAATGCGCTCCGCCGATCGCCGCTGAGGCCAGCGCGCCGGCCGGTTCGGCGATGATGCCGTCGACCTGGTAGAGCTCGAGCATCTCCGAGGCCACCCGGCCTTCGGGCACCGGGTCGATGCGCAGTCCGAGGTCGGCGATCATCCGGTAGGTCAGGTCCCCGGCCCGGCGCACGGCGGCGCCATCGGCGAACGAGTCGATGTTCTCTAAGGTGACTGGACGGCCAGCGGCCAGTGCCGCGATCATCGAGTCCGCGCCGGCCGGCTCGGCGCCGATCACCTGGGTCTCAGGCATGTGCTCGGCAGCGTAGGCGGCAATGCCGGCGAGCAGCCCGCCGCCGCCGACGGGCACGATGATGAAATCCGGATCCTCACTCAGCTGCTCGCGGATCTCCGGGCCGATCGTGCCCTGCCCGGCCACGGTGCGCGGGTGGTCGAAGGCCGAGACGAGCAGGGCGCCGTAGGACTCCGCGTAGTTCGCCGCCAGATCCGAGGCGTCGTCGTAGGTCGAACCGTCGATGACGACGGTGACCTCATCGCCGCCGAAGTAGCGGATCCGGTCGATCTTCTGCCGCGGCGTCGTCTTCGGCACGAAGATCCGGCCCTTGACGCCGAGCTCCTTGCACGCCTTCGCGAAGCCCTGCGCATGGTTGCCGGCCGAGGCGCACACAACGCCGCGGGAGCGCTCGTCAGCGGTCAGCTGCAGGAGGAAGTTGAACGCACCGCGGATCTTGTACGAGCGCACGAGCTGAAGATCCTCGCGCTTGAGGTAGATCGTCGAGCCGATCGCATCGGACAGACGTTCGGAGATGTGCAGCGGGGAGGTGATGATGGAATCCGAAATGAGCACGGCAGCGGCCTCGACGTCGCTGGCGGTCGGCAGGTTCCAGATCTTCTGTTCATGAATGAGCACCCCCCCATTGTGTGCCCGCCGCTGCGGTCGTGTCACGTCATGAGTCAGTTCGTGCCATATGGTGAGCAGTTTCGTGTCAGTCGGTGACGAACGACGCCTCGGCGGGCCCCGCCTCGGGCCCGGACGCCGGTGCGGCGGGAACCGCCTCGGCGCTGGTCAGGCCGGGTATGCCGGGCGTGCCCTCCCGGCCGCATTGCGCGGTTTCGGTAGAGTGTGCCCTAGCGCATGATGCGAGCCCGCGCCGACGCAACGCCAAGGGGGAACACGGTGGCCATCAGCAGTGAACTCGAAGGTCTGCTCTCTGCCTGGCTGCCCCGCCAGAGCTGGTTCCCCAAACTGGAGACCGAGCTCGGCGCCGACCCCGACATCACGCCGATGTCCGTCACCCGCCTGTTCGAATGGGACTCCGGCGAGGGCACCGTGCGCGGCACTCAGGCGATCATCTCCGTCGGCGACGGACGCACGCTGCGCCGCATCAACGTCCCCCTCAGCTTCCGCACGAGCGAGAACTTCGCCCTGCGCGCCCACCTCATCGGCACCATCGACGACATCACGCTCGGCCCCTGCTGGGTATACGACGGGTGTGCTGACCCGGTCTTCGTCATCAACTGCGCCCACGCCGCGGCCACCGCCCGCCGGTTCGAGGGCGGCCAGGTCGCAGCACACGCGGTGAGCAACGCGATGACGAAGTTCCACCGCGTGCAGACCGAGCACCAGATGCTCGACTACGCCGCCTCGGTGCGCCTGCAGCTGCTGGAGGCCCGCGCACACGAGTCGACCGTCGTCATCGAAGACCCCGAGAACCCCTGCGTGCTCACCTTCTTCCGCGTCGTCCAGCCGGGACTCAGCCAGGCGGTGCGGATTCCCGTCGCCCTGACCGAGGCGGAGTCGCGCGCCGTGCCCGAGGTGATGGGCTGGGTGTCCGGCCGCTGGTTCGACGCCGAGGAGCTGGAGACCCGGTCGGCGCCGCTGGCGATGCTTTCGGTCCAGTATCCTGACTCGCAGCCGGCCTGGCGCGAGGCTGTCGACATCGCGTGTGCGGTGGACTCGGGGTCGATCGGCAGCTACAACAAGAAGGCCTCGGCGCTCGGCTCGCGAATCGGCGAGCTGCACCTGGACCTCGCCGCTGAGTTCGGCGTGGTGCGCGGAGCCGGGGAGCCGACCGAGGACTGGGTCGCCAAGTGGCAGGAGCGCGTCGACTGGGCGCTCGCCCGTGCGCCGCTGGCGCTCGGCGACCTGCAGGCCAAGCTCAAGGAGCACCGCGCGAACCTCGGCCGCCTTGAGACCGTCGGTGCGCTGCAGCGGATCCACGGCGAGCTGACGCTCAACCAGGTGCTCACCAGCCCGGTCGTCGGCTTCACCGTCGTCAACTTCTCTGCCGCCACCCAGGAGTTCCCGAAGCCTGCGGCGATCGACCTCGTCGCGCTGCTGCGCAGCATCGACTACGCCGCCGGATACGCCCGGCTGCGCCGGACCGGAGCGCTCAAAGCCGATGCGCAGCCGACGTTCATCGGGCTGTCCGGGCTCTCCGACGGGCACGAATCGCTGCGCGAGGTCGTCGACTCCCCTGAGTACCTGTGGTCCTCACAGGCGCAGAACTCACTGCTCACCGGCTACTCGCATGCCGTCGGCGCCTCGGTCGGACTGCACGATCCGGTGCTGCGGGCCGTGCTCATCGACCGGCTGCTCGTCGAGGTCGTCACCGAACTGCGCAACCGCCCCACCTGGCTCATCGTGCCGCTGGCGACCCTGACCCTGCTGCTCGGCGGCCGACTGGAGCACGACTCCCAGCGGGAGGACGATGCTGAGGGTGATGGGGCCGGCGGTGGTGCCGGTGGTGCCAGTGCCCGCGGCGCCGGCGGCGCGGCTGATGCGGATGGCGCGCCTGGTGCGAGTGGCGCGGCCGGTGCGGCCACTGCGTGGAACGCCGAGGAGACCGTCAGCGCCGAGGAGTTCGCCCAGAGCGCGGTCGAGGAGATCGCCCAGCCGGCTGACCCTGTGCCCGATGCTTATGACGGCCTCGACACCGAGGTCGCCCGTGCCGAGAAGAACGGCGGGGCACCCGGGGCGGCGGATCAGACTGCGGCTGCAGAGGCACCGGCTCGACCGGCCACCCCGCCGGCAGCACCGGAACAGGCGCCCGACCCGGCGCCTGCCCAGCCGGAATCTGCGGCCGACGAGACCACCGTCTCAGCAGCGGAGCAGGGCAGCGCGAGGACCGCCTCGGGAACGGGCGCGGCAAGGGAGGGCGCCACCTCGGGCACGGACGCGAACGCCGACCCCGATGACGCGGTCATCGACGAGGACGCCGACGCCGAGGCGGCCGCAGCCACCCAGTTCCCGCCGATTCCAGCCCGCCCGACGACCCTGCCGAGGTTCCCCAACCGCGACTGAAGTGGTTTATGCTGTGATGTGGACTCCGGGCGGCTCAACCGCCGCGGATGCCGAGGTGAGTTGACTGAGCGGCCGAAAGTGACGGTCTTGAAAACCGTTGAAGGGTACCCCCCTTCCGTGGGTTCGAATCCCACACTCACCGCCAAATGAGAATCTGTCCGTGCGCTGCTCTCACGGATCTCCACGGGAGCCCCCGCCCAATCCGCGGCGGGGGCTCCGTCTGTTGTCTGCAGGTCGCTTCGCGCGCTCACGCAGGCGGTTTCCGGCGGCACTTGACCTGCGTCAAGGCGCGGTGCCTGGAATCTCCATACGGTGAGAAGCGAAGACCAGGAAAGGTTCCGGTCGGGCCTCCGAACGGGGGCGTAAGGAAAGGAATCACCATGCCACAGACGACAGGCAACACCCACACCCTCCTCCGGGCCGAAGGCTTCTCCTGCCCCTCGTGCGTCGGCAAGATCGAAAAGCAGGTCGGCAAGCTCGACGGAGTCGACAACGTGAAGGTGCACTTCGCCTCGGGCCGTGTGGAGGTCGACCACGACACGTCGAAGACCTCCGTCGACGACCTCATCGCCGCTGTCGCCAAGGCCGGGTACAAGTCGAAGGCCTCTGCCTTCTGACTGAGGTCCTGCTGGCTGCCCGTCGCATCCTGGCCGCCGGTCGCAGACCGATCGGCAGCCGCGGGCCAACCAGCGCAGAACGCACAGCCATCCCATTCCCAGCACGAAAGGCGGGATACTCGTGAATGCGCTCCGCAGGTGGCGGTACAGCAACTGGTTCATCCCTGTTGCTGCCGGCCTGCTCATCCTCACCTCATTCGGCGTCGAGCGGCTCTTCGCCGGCGCCTGGAACTTGGAACTCACTTCGCAGTGGTGGATCGATCCGGGCGAACACGCCCACGGCTCCGGCCACGCCTTCACCCTGGCCAACGCCTTCATGCTCGCCGCGGCCGTGGTGGCCGGATACGGTATCGTCATCAAGGCTGCACGCGCCCTGATGGTGAGATTCATCAGCATCGACCTGCTCGTCTCCATCGCAGCGATCGGTGCCGTGCTCATCGGCAACTTCTGGGAAGCTGCAGCCGTCACCTCCCTCTTCGCCATCGGCCACGCGCTCGAAGCCGGCACCATGAACAAGACCCGCTCGGCCCTGGCCGAGCTCGTCGCCGTCGCCCCGGACTCTGCCGTCGTCATGCGCGACGGCGAGCAGGTCGAAGTCGCTGCCCACGACGTCCGCATGGGCGACGTCGTCCTCGTCAAGAACGGCGCCAAAGTTCCCGTCGACGGGCAGGTCATCGCCGGCACCGGCTCCGTCGACGAGGCCTCGATCACCGGCGAATCCATTCCGGTTGAGAAGACCACCGCAGACCATGTGTTCGCCGGCTCGATCTCACGCAGCGGGTTCCTCCAGGTGATGGCGACCGGCATCGGAGCCGACACCACGCTCGCGCGCATCATCCACCGCGTTGAAGAGGCTCAGGACGCCAAGGCCAAGACGCAGGCGTTCATCGACCGCTTCTCCAAGTGGTACACGCCAGCGGTCATGGTCCTCGCGTTCGCCGCAGGCCTCATCTCCGGCGATGTCGTTCTCGGACTGACCCTGCTCGTCATCGGCTGCCCCGGTGCACTCGTCATCTCCATCCCGGTGGCGATCGTCTCCGGCATCGGCCGTTCAGCCCGCAACGGAATCCTCATCAAGGGCGGCGAATACCTCGAGACCTCAGCTAAGATCTCGGCCGTCGCTGTCGACAAGACCGGCACCCTAACCGAAGGCCGGCCGGAGCTCACCGATGTCGTCGTCCTCGGTCCGGCTGCAGACCGGCGCGGCGTGCTGCGCTGGGCGGCCGCTGTCGAGGCGGGTTCCGAACACCCGCTGGCCCGGCCGATCATCGAC
The DNA here is from genome assembly GCF_002479565.1 of Brevibacterium sp. UBA7493. Taxonomy (NCBI): domain Bacteria; kingdom Bacillati; phylum Actinomycetota; class Actinomycetes; order Micrococcales; family Brevibacteriaceae; genus Brevibacterium; species Brevibacterium sp. UBA7493. The sequence continues at coordinate 80,651 of NZ_DLOD01000004.1, forward strand.
GGAGCACGCGCCGCAGGCGTCGCCCCAGACGGCGTACCCGGTTCGGTCACTCCCGTCATCGGCAGAGGCATCGAAGGCGACGTCGACGGGCATCACGTGCTGGTCGGCAACGCCCAGCTGCTGGAGAAGTACGGCATCACCGACGACGCGGGCTCAGCCACGGCAGCCGGAGAGCTGGCAGAGGCAGGCAAGACGCCGATGATCGTCGCAGTCGATGGCCAGGTGATCGGCGTCATCGCGGTCGCCGACACGATCCGTGAAGACGCCCCGGAGATGGTGCAGCGGCTGCACGCCAACGGTGTGCAGAAGGTCGTGATGCTCACCGGCGACACCCAGTCCGTGGCCGAGGCGATCGGCCAGCAGGTCGGTATCGACGCGATCCACGCGTCGCTGCTGCCCGAGGACAAGCTTGACGCTGTGGCAGGTCTTCAACGCGAAGGCCACACGGTCGCGATGGTCGGCGACGGAGTCAATGACGCGCCGGCGTTGGCGACCGCCGACATCGGAGTGGCGATGGGTGCGGCAGGATCCGCCGTGGCCGTCGAGACCGCCGACATCGCACTCATAGGCGACAACCTCCTGAAACTGCCCGAGGCGATCGGGCTGGCCAAACGCACTGCGAGGGTCATGCGGCAGAACATCGCGATTGCACTCATCACCGTGATCCTGCTGCTCGCCGGTGTCTTCGCAGGCGGGGTCACCATGGCAGTCGGCATGCTCGTGCACGAGGGCTCGGTGCTCATCGTGATCCTCAACGCGATGCGCCTGCTGCGCAATACCCACAACGGCACAGCAACACCGGCCCAGCGACCAGATCAGGCGGGCCTGACAGGCCACGGCTCGACTGCCTCGGGCGCGGGTGCCGAGCCAGCCCAGACCCGTACCTCCGGGCACTCAGCATGAGGGCACGGAGGGGCGCATCTGGCAACCGGGCACAGAGGGGATCGTTCGGTGCGCGGACGCAGGCCAATGCAGCCGAGGCGTACGGAACCCAGGTCGTCGATGTCGCCGGCATCCTCGGGACGGCGATCTCCCCGGCCGATCCCGACCGCGCGATCATCGAACCGTGGGCGTCTGGTGTCGGCGGACGGATTCTCGACGTCGGTTCCGGCACTGGCCGTTGGACCGCCCACCTCGACGCACTCGGGCACACGGTCGAAGGGCTCGAACCAGCCGAGCGGCTCGTCAACCTCGCCCGCGCTCACTTCCCCGTGGTGACGTTCCATCACGGGGCCATCGCAGACCTGGTTGAGGCTGACCGTCGGTGGGACGGGATTCTCAGCTGGTACTCTCTCATCCATATGGGACGCGGAGAACTTCCAGAGGCCCTGGCGATCCTGCGCACCGCGCTGCGCGATGGAGGATCACTGCTCCTGTCGTTTTTCTCCGGGCCGCGCCTGGAGGCGTTCAGCCACCCGATCGCCACTGCGTACCGGTGGCCGATGGCGGACATGGAGCAGGCGCTGGCTGACGCTGGCTTCGCTGACGCCGCACAGCAGACGGGCCCGTTCTCGGCTCATGCGGTCATGAGCGCCCGCGCGATCGAACGCTAGCCGTAAACACCCCGGTGACGCGGAGCCGGGAGGGGACCACACTGGACAAAGAGGAGAGGGCCTTCGATTGAGTCATTCGACCCGGGTGCGTTCAGCACCCTCAGAAGATCTCTGCGTCACGCGTGTGCCGCTCTTCTATGGCCTGACGCGCGCCCAGCAGGTGGAGGTCGCCGGGTTCGCCCGCCCGGTGACCCTGAATTCTGCTGAACAGGTCTACACTGCCGGGGCCGATGTCTCGCAGCTGATAGTCGTGCACACCGGACAGGTCAAGATCTCCCGTTCCAACGCCGATGGAAGCGAACAGGTCATCCGCATCCTCGGCCCCGGGGACTTCATCGGCGAATCCGCCTTCCTCACCGGTGCCCGGCCCGACCACCAGGCCGAGGCTCTCGTCGACACCGAGCTGTGCGTCTTCCGTCATGCCGACCTTTCCCGCCTCTTGGCTAAGCACCCGAATATCGCTATGCGCATGCTCGAAGAGGTCAGCAACCGCCTTGAAGCCACCGAAAAGCGGCTTGCCTCTGTCATCTCGGGCAGCGTCAGCTCCCGCTTCGCCGACTACCTGCTGTCGCTGCCGGCGCGGCCGAGGCCGGACGGTGCCATCGAAGTGTCCCTGCAGCTGTCGAAGAAGGACATCGCCTCGCTCATGTCGACGACCCCCGAATCGCTCAGCCGCCAGCTGCGCCGGCTCACCGATGCCGGCGTCATCGCGCAGCGCAGCCGCGGACGCATCGTCATTATGGATGTCGCCGCGCTCAGCTCGCTCTCGATGCACAGCTGAGCAAGGCTTCATTCCGCGGCAGGTGATGGTCGGCTTGATCAACGCGCTGGCGATTCTCATCTTCCTCTCGCAACTGCCCGAGCTCGTCGCAGTGACGTGGCTCGTCCATCCGCTGTGTCTGCTCGCCCCATCATCGTGTTCGTCCTGCCCAGTCTGACGCCCGCGGCGCTCACGGTGCTGGCCGCGATTGTGGTGCTCACGCTGCTGGCCGCGATTGTGGTGCTCACGCTGAGTCTGGAGACCGCGCAGGTCATCGCCCCGTGTTCTCTAGCGCGGGCCGTTGTCGAGTGCTCGAGACCCGCATGATCGCCAAGTGCGTCGACGATCACACCGAGACCCGGTCGAGCAAGACCCGCGAATCCTGAAGACAGCGGCCCCGAAAGCGGGGTGTCCGATGAGGTTGTGCGATCAGGTCGCACCCCGATCGGCGATCCGGTCTTCGTCGACCGCATCAACGGGGCGCCGGTACTCCACCGGCGGCGCCGGGGCGCCTCTGGACAGTCGGTGGACAGCTTGGGCCGCTGGTGGACCGCTGGGGTGCTGGGCCGCGAGCCCGAATCGCTAGGCAGGGCGATCTTCGCCGAGGAGCTCGGAGATGAGGGACTCGACGCGGCGGCGGATCTCGTCGCGGATCGGGCGCACCGCAGCGATGTCGCGGCCGGCAGGGTCGTCCAGCTGCCAATCCTCATAGCGCTTGCCGGGGAAGATCGGGCACGCATCTCCGCAGCCCATCGTGACGACGACATCGGCGGCGTGCACCGCATCGGTGGTGAGGACGCGCGGGGAGGCGGATGAGATGTCGATCCCCTCTTCGCGCATCGCAGCGACCGCGACCGGATTGAGCTCAGACGCCGGTTGGGAGCCGGCGGACAGGACGGTGATCCGGCCCCCGGACAGCGCGGCGAGGTAGGCGGCGGCCATCTGCGAGCGGCCGGCATTGTGGACGCAGACGAAGAGCACGCTCGGGGTGGCGGGACTGGGAAGCGCGGTCATGCTGATCTCCTCAGGAGCGGCGGCCCGGCAGCGACGGATCGTGTGGGAAGATCCGGCGGCCGGCCCACAGGGCGACGTAGACGAGTGCGACGAGCACCGGCACCTCGATGAGCGGGCCGACGACGCCGGCCAGCGCCTGTCCGGAGGTGATGCCGAAGGTGCCGATGGCCACGGCGATCGCGAGCTCGAAGTTGTTGCCGGCAGCGGTGAAGGCGACCGTTGTCGACTGTGCGTAATTCAGCCCCGCCGAACGCGAGGCGAACAGACCGATGCCGAACATGACGACGAAGTACGCCAGCAGCGGCACTGCGATCCGCAGGACGTCGAGCGGCTGGGCGATGATCGCCTCGCCCTGGAGGGCGAAGAGCAGCACGATGGTGAACAGCAGGCCGTACAGCGCCCACGGGCCGATGCGCGGCAGGAATCTCTGCTCGTACCACTCGCGGCCCTTCGCCCGCTCACCGACGACCCGTGAGAGGAACCCCGCGATCAGCGGGATGCCGAGGAACACGAGGACTGAGGTGACGATGGTCATGAGGGAGAAGTCGGCAGCTGTCGTCGGCAGGCCGAACCAACCGGGCAGCACCTGCAGGTAGAACCAGCCGAGCGCACCGAAGGCGAGCACCTGGAAGACGGAGTTGATGGCGACGAGGACGGCAGCGGCCTCACGATCGCCGCAGGCGAGGTCGTTCCAGATGAAGACCATCGCGATGCAGCGGGCGAGACCGACGATGATGAGGCCGGTGCGGTACTCCGGCAGATCGGGCAATAGCAGCCAGGCCAGTGCGAACATGAGCGCTGGGCCGACGAGCCAGTTGAGGATGAGCGACAGCAGCAGGAGCCGCCGATTGGCGGTGACGCGGCGGGTCTCGTCATACCGGACCTTCGCGAGCACCGGGTACATCATGACGAGCAGGCCGATGGCGATCGGCACCGAAACCTGCCCGATCGTCACCGCGTCGAGCGCCTCGTTGAGCCCAGGGACCAGAGCGCCGAGCAGCAGGCCTGCCCCCATCGCGAGCAGGATCCATGCTGGCAGCCAGCGGTCGAGGAAAGACATTTCCTCTAACACCGCGCCCGAGGTGGTGGCTGGGGCCGGTGCCGAGGTGGGGGTGTGGGGCGTTGTTTCGGGCACGTTCCTCCTCGCAGGCGACGTCATGTCTCAAGGGGAGAGTACGACCTCATATCGATGAATGTCAATGTATGATGGCGTCATGGATGACCGTCGGAATGCCGGCCCTGCCCGTCAGGCCGCAGCCGAGTGCTGCCCGCTCGCCCTCGGCCCGCTGGCTGATGCGGACGCTGACCGGATGGCGCACCGGCTCAAGGCGCTGGCAGATCCGACGCGGCTCCGGATCGTGTCTCTCATCGCCGCGCGCGGCTGCGAATCCGTGTGCGCCTGCGAACTGCTCGGCGCCCTCGACGTGACCCAGCCGACGGTCAGCCACCATCTGAAGAAGCTCGTTGAGGCTGGGCTGCTGCAGCGTGAGCAGCGCGGCAAATGGGCTCACTACACCGTCGAGCGCAGTGCCTTCGCCGAACTCCAGGCCTTCCTCGCACTCGGGTGAGCATCGACGGCAGGCAGCCCACGCCTCGGGAGCGGCCGAGACAGCATGCACGCCCGCGCCCAGGGGCTTCCCAGGAATGCCCCGCGGGGACTCTCAGGCGCGTCGCGTCGAGGCGCGGCTTCACGGCCACTGCGGCGGCCGCGGCGGCTCGCCGTTCTCACCGAGCAGCGGATCGCCGGCCGGCAGTGCCCGCCAGATGCCGAATGCCAGCAGAATGCCGAGGCAGTCGGCGATCCAGTCGCCGAACTCGCCGGACCGGCCGGGCACCGCGAACGCCTGGATGAATTCGCTGATGGCTGCGTAGGCCGACATCGCCAGCATCGTCGCCAGCGGCCGGAACCCGAGCAGCAGCAGGGGAGTCGTGAGTGCGGTGAAGCCCACGGCGTGCATGAGCTTGTCGAACCCGGCGAACGGCGAGGCCACACCGGAGCTGGGGGAGTAGAGGAGGAAGAGGTGCACAAAGAACACGGCCGCGAAAGTGGACCAAGTCCACTTCCGCGCCCGTGTCGAGAGGATCAGGTGCGCGACAAATCGCATCTGACCGAGAAGAGATGCTCTTACTTCTTGAACGCGTCCTTGACCTTCTCTCCGGCCTGCTTGAGGTTCGCGCCGGACTGCTGAGACTTGCCTTCGGTTTCCATGCTCTTGTCGTCGGTGGCCCTGCCGATGCCGGACTTGGCCTTGCCGAGCATTTCGTCAGCCTTGTTTCCGAACTTGTCATCTGCACTCATAGGAACCTCCTCGGGTTGGGTATCGCCTCGGGTGGAGGCGACGCACTTCCATCTTAGTGACAAGCATCCTTCCTGGAAAGAGTGTTCTGCGGCGTTGTCGCAGATCAGTGGCGCGAGCGCGGGCCCTGCCGCAGGCTGTTCCCGAGGTGGTGCTTCGGGTGGGGTGCGCACCGTGTGTGTGCTGTGGTCGCCGTGCCCGAGGTGGGGTTGCGTTTGCAGGGTGGGTTGCGCACCGTGCGTGTGCTGTGGTTGCCGTGCCCGAGGTGGGGTTGCGTTTGCGGGGTGGGTTGTCCGTGGCTGCTGGCAGACTGGGGTCATAGCCCGAAGCAGGCACATGTTTATGTGAGTTGCATGTGAAGACAGTCGAAACTATTGTCACATCATATCGAACACACGTAGACTTGAATCCAGAACGATCGCGGTAGATCACAAGGAGGTGACCGCGATGCTCGTCGAAGACCAGGTCATCACACCCCGCCGCAACGACACGGTGGCCGATACGTCGGATTTCGCTGACTGTCTCTACCGGCTGGAATCTGCCAACCGGGACATCGATGAGCGCCGTATGACTGGGCTGGGGTTCCTCTTCGATGCCTTCCTTGCCCGTACGAGCGCTGATTCGCCTGAGGATGTCTGCCTGCAGGTGGAAGCGGTGCGTGAGCTGGCTGCCGATCCGCGTGCGCTGGGACGGCCGGACCGTGACGGCACGGACTTTAAGAACGAAGCCGAACAGCGCCAGAACGCCTACACCTGGCTGGTTGAGCGGACAACGTCGACGTCGCTGATGCACATGGCCGACGCGCTTGACACTACGGTCAAGCAGGTCCGCTCCCGTGTACAGGTCGCTGCAGCAGGACTCGTTGGCCTGCCGGCCTTCACGTCTCAAGCCCGGGCCGGGGTCATCGGCTACGACCGCTACCTCCACGGCGCTAGTCGCGCCACGACCCTCGAACCTGAACACCTCGCAGACTTCGACGCGGGGCTCACCCGGATCCGGGTGTCAGACATGACGGCGTTCAAACGCGCAGTCAACCAACTGATCGCCGCACTCGTCACGCGCGAAGAACGCGCCAAGCAGGTTCGGGAACGCCGCACCGTGGAAACGTATTACGAGCCGCACGGGCTGGGGATCCTCATCGCTCGCGGACCATCTCATCAGATCGCTCTCTTAGAAGCACGGCTGGCCGGCATGGCACGCTCGGTGATCAAAGGCCTCGGGCAGCCGCTCGGAGTACCTGAGAATCATGAGATCGTCGACCAGCGGGGCATGGGTGAGCTGATGTTCGACTTCCTCACCGGCAGCCAGCCTGCAGGGACACTGACCACCCAATCCACCAGCAGCGACAGCCACACCACCCCAGGGCGGGTCGGTGACTGCATTGTCGAAGCCGCCAATCCAGCCGGAATCGATGTCGATGCCACCGCTGAGAAGATCGCCGCAACACTTGCCGAAACAGGTGTGCAGTGCCCCGTCGATGGCCAGTGGCTCAAACGCCAAGCCCGCATCACCATCACCGTCCCAGCACTCACACTCCTCGCTGAGAACACCGGCGAAGACGATGACGCTCGTGTGCCGGGGATGGTCAACGGCCACCCCATCGCACCTGAGACCGCCCGGCAGCTCACCGGCACTGGCCATTCGACGCTCTACCGGATCCTGACCGACCCGACCGACGGCACCGTGCTCGACCACGCAGCCGAAACCTACACGATTCCGGAGAAGATGCGGATCGCACTCGTGGAGAAATGGCAGTTCTGCACACTGCCCGGATGCGACAGATCAGCAGTCAAAGCAGAACTGGACCATATTGAACCGTTCAACCACGAAAACCCCGGACGAGGCGGACCCACCAGTATGGGGAATCTTCACCCGCTGTGCCGGCAGCACCACCAGATGAAAACCGACAACAGACTCAGAATCAGACGAGACCCCGACACCGGGATGCTGA
>NZ_DLOD01000005.1:0-33768 GCF_002479565.1 Brevibacterium sp. UBA7493
GACAGGGTGTGGGAGAGTAAGACACCGCCGCAATTACTCATATAGAAAGTCGAGCCCGGGTTGAGCAATGCTCCCCGGGCTCGCACTTGTTCATCTCGGATCCGTCGGCCGCCGAGACTGAACCGACGCCGCGTAAGAGCATCTAGTGCCTTTGACTGGCTGACAGTGAGAGGCATGATTCCTTTTGTCCCTGCCGCGGGTGACCAGCGGCGCTATGGTGAGCCTGCTTCATGAGCTCCTGCTGACCCAGCTGCAGGTGCTGCTCACACTCCCTTCTGCCGGCTTCCTGCACCGCTCATCGAGTGCATGACTTCTCATGGCGATGAGGGTCTATGCAGACTGTGTCCGGAATTCGGAACGTTTTTCCGCACCGCATTTGCTACGTTTGCCGATCCGGCCGCCTGTCAAACAGGTCCGTGACCTGCTCGTTTACTTGAGTTGTGGGCAGTCGTGGGATCGTGCTGGGGGCGTCAAGTATCCGCAATCCGACGCACTGCACGGATCATCGCGTGCAACACTTACAATCGACTCATGTCATTGCACCCGAATCTACAGCCTCTATTCGACACCGTGCTGCGCCGCAACCCCGGCGAGTCCGAGTTCCACCAGGCTGTCCACGAAGTCCTGCATTCTCTCGGTGCTGTCGTCGACAAGCATCCCGAGTTCCTCGCCCTCGCCGCCGTTGAGCGTCTCTGCGAGCCCGAACGGCAGATCATCTTCCGCGTTCCATGGGTCGATGACAATGGTGAAGTCCAGATCAACCGCGCCTACCGCGTCGAGTTCAACTCCGCCCTCGGCCCCTACAAGGGCGGCTTGCGGTTCCACCCGACGGTGAGCTCCGGCATCATCAAGTTCCTCGGCTTCGAGCAGACCTTCAAGAACGCGCTGACCGGCATGCCGATCGGCGGCGGCAAGGGCGGCTCCGACTTCGACCCCAAGGGCAAGTCGCGCCTGGAGATCATGCGCTTCTGCCAGTCCATGATGACCGAGCTCTACCGACACATCGGCGAATACACTGACGTGCCGGCAGGTGACATCGGCGTCGGTGAAGAGGAGATCGGCTTCCTCTTCGGCCAGTTCAAGCGCATCGCCAACCGCTACGAGGCAGGTGTGCTCACCGGCAAGGGCCTCGGCTACGGCGGCTCCATGGTGCGGACCGAAGCCACCGGCTTCGGCACGGTGTTCTTCGTGCGCGAGATGCTCAAGGAGACCAACCGGACGATCGAAGGCAGATCCGTCGTCGTCTCCGGCTCCGGAAACGTCGCCGTCCACGCCGCCCAGAAGGCCCAGGAGCTCGGTGCCACCGTCATCGGCATCTCCGACTCCTCAGGCTTCGTCCACGATCCCAAGGGCATGGATATCGCGCTGCTGAAGCAGGTGAAGCTCGTCGAAGGCGAACGCGTCGGTGAATACGCCAAGCGGCGAGAGAGCGCACGGTTCGAAGAAGGTGGCAACGTCTGGTCGATCAAGGCCGATGTCGCGCTGCCGTGTGCCACCCAGAACGAGCTCAACGGCGAATCGGCACAGATGCTCGTCGACAACGGCGTGCGCGTCGTCGCTGAAGGCGCGAACATGCCCTGCACCCCTGAAGCCGTGCGGATCTTCCGCGACAACAAGGTGCTCTTCGGCCCAGGCAAGGCCGCCAACGCCGGCGGCGTGGCCACCAGCGCACTGGAGATGCAGCAGAACGCCTCACGCGACAGCTGGGACTTCGACTATACCGAGCACAAGCTCGATGAGATCATGACCGGCATCCACGAACGCTGCGCCTCAGCCGCAGACGAATACGGCCAGCCAGGCGACCTCGTCACCGGTGCCAACATCGCAGGCTTCGTCCGTGTGGCCGAAGCGATGCACAGCCTCGGTGTCGTCTGATCCTCCGCAACGCAAAGCGCCGGTGCCCTGAGAGGCCCCGGCGCTTCGTGCGTCTTCAGCGGCCGGTGACGGTCTCGTAACCGGCCTGCCAGCGCGCCAGCGGCCGCGCCCCGATCGTCTCGGCACAGGAGCTGACCTCACCGACGACGAGCGTGTGCGTGGCCACCTCCAGACGCTTGGTGATCCGGCAGTCGAACACCGCAGCAGCACCTGCGACATAGGGCACACCGGAGGGCGCGTCATACGTCGGCACCGTATCGAGCACCCCGTACAGCGGCTGACCGGGCTCCCCGAGCCACTGGGCGACGTTCTTCTGCTCCGCTGTCAGCACGCTGATCGTCATCGTCTCAGCGATCTCCAGGGACTCCATCATCCGGGAACCGGAGTAGATGCTCACCGCCATCGTCGGCGGATCATAGGAGACATCGAGGAACGAATCGACGGTGATCGCATGCGGCTGCCGGCCCCGCAGACACGTCACCACCGCCACCGGCCGGACCATCTGCCCGGCGACCTGCCGGTAGGTGCGGATGAGGTCCTCGCCAGCCGGCGCCTCGGGCGCGGGGGAGAAGGAGAGGGGTGCGTCACTGTCGGCCATGCCGATTAGTCTAGTCAGCGACCAGCGCTAGAATGGTGGCTATGTCCGACACGATGCCCGCAACAGGTGGCGCCGCCACGATCGAGCGCCAGACACAGGACCAGCTTGCTGAGCCCGGCGATCACGAGCGGTTCTCGCACTACGCGCCGAAGGCCAAGATCATGGAGTCCATGGTCACCGGCACCCCGCTCATCGCGCTGTGCGGAAAAGTGTGGGTCCCCACCCGCGATCCTGAGCGCTTCCCGGTCTGCCCGAAGTGCAAGGAGATCTACGAATCGATGCCTGAAGGACCGCAGGAGTAAATGTCGGGTCCGACACGGATCCCAGGAACTTCAGCAGCCGAACACCTCTCACCAGCCTTTCCCGAACGCGCCGCGTGGGGAACGGCGGGCAAACTGCGTGCCTGGCAGGCCGAAGCCCTGGAACGCTACTTCGATACGGAGCCGCGCGATTTCCTCACCGTCGCGACCCCGGGAGCCGGCAAGACGACCTTCGCCCTCCGGCTGGCAGCCGAGTTGCTCGCCCAGCGCAAGGTCGACCGGATCACCGTCGTCGCCCCCACCGAGCACCTCAAAACCCAGTGGGCTGACGCCGCCTCACGCGTGGGCATCCGCATCGACCCGAACTTCAAAAACTCCCAGGGCCGCCACGGCAAGGAGTTCCACGGTGTGGCCGTCACCTACGCGCAGGTCGCCGCCAAACCGGTGCTGCACCACAACCGCACCGCGGCCGCCCGCACGCTCGTCATCCTCGATGAGATCCACCACGCCGGTGACGCACTGTCATGGGGAGATGCCGTGCGCGAGGCGTTCGGCCCGGCCCGGCGCAGGCTCGCCCTGACTGGTACGCCGTTCCGGTCCGACACCGCTGCGATCCCGTTCGTCGAATACGTCCCTGACGAAGAGGGCATCCGCACCTCCAAGGCCGACTACACTTACGGGTATGCCCAGGCGCTCAAGGACGGCGTCGTGCGCCCGGTGCTGTTCATGACGTACTCCGGTGAGATGCGCTGGCGCACCAAGGCAGGCGATGAGATGTCTGCCGTGCTCGGTGCTGAAGCGACGAAGGACATCCACGCCCAGGCCTGGCGCACCGCACTCAACCCGAAGGGCGAATGGATCCCCGCGGTGCTCAAAGCCGCGGATATGCGGCTGTCTGAGGTCCGCCGCAGCGTCCCCGACGCCGGCGGACTCGTCATCGCCACCGACCAAGAGGTCGCCCGCGCCTACGCCAAACAGCTGCGCGAGATCTGCGGCGAACCGGTCACCGTCGTGCTCTCCGACGAAGAGGGTGCCTCGAAGCGGATCGAGGAGTTCCAGAACTCCGAGCGCCGCTGGATGGTCGCCGTGCGCATGGTCTCCGAAGGCGTCGACGTCCCGCGCCTGGCAGTGGGCGTGTATGCGACCTCGTCATCGACGCCGCTGTTCTTCGCCCAGGCGATCGGCCGCTTCGTGCGCGCCCGGCGCCGCGGTGAGACCGCCTCGATCTTCCTGCCCTCCGTGCCGATCCTGCTGGCCTTGGCCAATCAGCTCGAGCTCCAGCGCGACCACGCACTCGACCGCCGGCCGGACCCGGACGCCGAGGACGAGGTCGTCTTCGACGATGAGGCACTGGCTGAGGCCAATGCCAGCGAATCAGCCTCCGATGATCTGCTCGGCTCCTATGAAGCCCTTGACTCGCAGGCCTCGTTCGACCGGGTGCTCTTCGACGGCGGTGAGTTCGGCTCCGGCGGCATGATCGGCTCTGAGGACGAGCTCGACTTCATCGGCATCCCCGGCCTGCTCGAACCCGAACAGGTCACCGAGCTGCTGCGCACCCGCCAGGCCGAGCAGACGAAGCGCCGGGCCCGCTCAGGCGCGACGAACCAGACGGCGGTGCCGACCGCGGAGCTGGCCGAACATGATCACCGGCTGCTGAAGGAAGAGCGCAGCAAGCTGCAGACAATGGTCGGCGCGTGGGCCAGGCGCACGGGCAAACCGCATGCCGCCATCCACGTCGATCTGCGCAAGGCCTGCGGGGGACCACCGGTCGCTGAGGCGAGCCGGAAGGAGATCCAGGCCCGCATCACCAAGCTGCAGGCCTGGTTCGTCGGCCGCCGGTGAACCCGCCTCAGGCGCTGTAGAAGACCGTCGGGATCGCCGGTTCACCGGCCTGCAGGCGGTGTGCCGTGCGCGGCAGCTCAGCCATCGAGGCCGCGTGACGCTCACGGGCACGCTGCACCCCCTCGGGACCGGTGTAGGAATGATCGATCTCTCCATCGGTGACCAGCGGCACCTGCAGCGGGCGGGCCTGAAGATCATCGGGCAACTCCAGGCGCGGGATGCCGATGGCCTCCTCGACAGCGATCGTGCCGTCGATGATGCGGGCAGCCTCCTTCATGCCACCGGTCGAGGACTTGCCGGTCGCCTTCTTCTGCACCGACACCCACTCACCGGCGTCATCGCTGTGGGCGACGAGCTTGTACACCAGGCTCGCCGTCGGGGCACCCGAACCGGTGACGACCCGGGTGCCGACGCCGTACGCGTCGACCGGGGCGGCTGCCAGGCCGGCGATCGCATACTCATCAAGATCGCTCGTCACGGTGATGCGGGTGTTGATCGCGCCGAGCGCGTCGAGCTTCTCGCGCACCTCGGCGGCCTGGATGCCCAGGTCACCGGAATCGAGCCGGACTCCGCCGAGCTCGGTGCCGGCGACCTCGATGGCGGTCTTGAGCGCCTCGTCGACGTCATAGGTGTCGAGCAGCAGGATCGTATCCGAGCCCAGCGACCGCACCTGGGCTTCGAAGGCCTCGCGTTCGGAGTCGTGGATGAGGGTGAAGGAGTGCGCAGCGGTGCCGACGGTGGTCAGCCCGTAGCGGCGCCCGGCCTCCAGGTTCGACGTCGAGGTGAACCCTGCGACCACGGTCGCCCGGGCAGCGGCGACGGCCGACTGCTCATGCGTGCGCCGTGAGCCCATGTCGACACACGGCCGGGAGCCGGCGACCCGGCTCATCCGCGAGGCCGCCGAGGCGACTGCCGAATCGTAGTTGAGAGCCGAGAGGATCATCGTCTCCAGCACCACCGCCTCGGCGAAGGTCGCCTCCACGCTCAACAGCGGCGAACCGGGGAAGTACACCTCGCCCTCGGCATACCCGCGGATGTCGCCGGAGAACCGGAAGTCAGCCAGCCAGTCCAGCGTCGTCGAGTCGACGACCTTCGTCGATTCGAGGAACTTCAGCTCCTCGGACGTGAACGTGAAGTCGGCGAGCATCTCCAGGATCCGGCCGGTGCCGGCGACGATCCCGTAGCGGCGCCCGGCCGGCAGGCGGCGCCCGAAGGCCTCGAAGATGCTGCGGCGCTCAGCGCGGTCCGAATCGAGGGTGGCCTGCAGCATCGTGAGTTCATAATGGTCGGTCAGCAGTGCTGTCGACGGGCGGAACGGGGCAGAACCCCGCGGGGAAGCCGGTGTGAGATCACTCATAGGAACGATGATAGGCCACTGCAGGATTACTGGGTGAACCATGAATTCGCCTACAGTGAAAGGCGTGATGTCAACCGGCGACTCATCCCAAGCGGTGATCGATCCCCAGGCTGAGACTCTGCATGAGACTCGGCCGGATTCGCCGTGGGCGTGCATCGTCATGAATGACCCGGTCAACCTCATGAGCTACGTGACGTACGTGTTTCAGAGCTACTTCGGCTACTCGCGGGCGAAGTCCGAGAAGCTCATGCTCGAAGTCCACGAACTCGGCCGCAGCGTGGTGGCCACCGGCAGCCGCGAGCAGATGGAGCGCGACACCGCCGCCATGCACGGCTTCGGCCTGTGGGCCACCTGCCGGCCCGCCCCGACCGGTGGTGAGGTGTGAGCCCGAAGGGCCGCTGATGAAGATCCACTCGACTGCGCGTGCCTTCGCCGTGCTCGATCTCGAACCCGGTGAGAAGCACATCTTCCGCTCCCTGCTCTCCGATGTCGCCGTCATGCTCGGCGGCGAGGACGAACTCGATGCGCTCTCCGGTGAACCGGAGGACACCGCGCCCGAGGCGGGGGAGACCGGCGAGCGTGAGGTCAGTGCCGATGACCTCGCCCGGCTGGTCGGCATCTCCACGGCCGAACGGCCCGAGGACCCGGCCGTGCTGCGGCTGCTGCCCGACGTCGACGGCGATGATGCCGAACGATCTGCGGAGTTCCGCCGGCTGACCGAACACGACCTGCGCGAATCGAAGCTCGCCAACATCCGCATCGCCCTGTACGACCTATCGCTGACCGGCCGGATCGAACTCGACGAAGCGCACACGCGAGCCTGGTCGATGGCGCTCAATGACGTCAGGCTCGTGCTCGCCACCCGGATGAGCATGGCCAGCAAATCCGATGTCGAAGACCTCTACGCCCGGGAGGCCGCCGATGAGCTCGATGACCAGCAGGCCACGATGCTCACCGTCTACGACTTCCTCACCTGGGCGCAGGAACGCCTGACGACGATCCTGCTCTCGGGCCTCGGCTCCGGTGCAGAGGACGAGGAGGAAGACGCCTGATGGAGGAGGAACAACAGGCATGATGCGACTGACCGCAATTGGCACCTCGGGCTCCTTTGCCGGGCCCGCCTCGGCTGCCAGCTGCTACCTGCTGGAGGCAGCCGTCGACCACCGGGAGTACCGGGTCGTCATCGATCTGGGCTCCGGAGCACTCGGCGCGCTGCAGAACTACGTCGACCCCAGCAGCCTCGATGCCGTCGTGCTGTCCCACCTGCACCCGGACCACTGCCTCGATGTCACCGGCCTGTACGTCTACCGCAGCTACGACCCGAAGTACTTCAACTGCGGCGACGCCCACACCGACACCGGCGCGATCCGGGCCTCCCTGCCCGTCTGGGGCCCGGCTGGCACACATGAGCGGCTCGCCGCGGCCTACCACACCGAGCCGGGACTGAGCCCGGTGGCAGGCCAGTCGCACCCGACCGACCTGTCAACGGTCTTCGCCTTCCACGACCTGACCCCGGGTGCTGCGTTCACGATCGGGCCGCTGACGATCACCGCATTCCTCGTCGAACACCCCGTTGAGGCCTATGCGCTGCGCATCGAGGACCAGTCCGGGCACGTCATCACCTACTCCGGTGACTCCGATGAGTGCGACGGCCTCGTCGAGGCCGCCCGCGGTGCTGACGTGTTCGTCTGCGAAGCCGCCTTCCAGGAGGACCGCGATGCCGCCCGCGGCATCCACCTCACCGGCCTGCGCGCCGGCCGCGTGGCCGATGCCGCCGAGGCGAAGAACCTCGTGCTCACCCACATCCCGCCGTGGACCGATGCCTGCATGGTCCGCGCCGAAGCCGCCGCCGAGTTCTCCGGGCCGATCGAACTCGCCCGGCCCGGCAACACCTGGCAGCTGTAGCCTGAACACACACGGCCGCCTCACCTGCGCGGCCGGCCCCGTACCGCCTCGCACAAGGAGATCCCATGACCCGTCCTGACGGCCGCGCCCACGACGAGCTGCGCGAGGTGCGCATCTCCCGCGACTGGCTCACCCACGCCGAAGGCAGCGTGCTCATTGAGTTCGGCGACACCCGCGTGCTGTGCGCGGCCTCCCTGACCGAGGGCGTGCCCCGCTGGCTCAAGGGCTCCGGCCGCGGCTGGGTCACCGGCGAATACGCGATGCTGCCCCGGGCCACCCATGACCGCAGCCCGCGCGAATCCGTCAAGGGCAAGATCGGTGGACGCACCCACGAGATCTCCCGCCTCATCGGCCGCGCCCTGCGCGCGGTCGTCGATATGGACAAGCTGGGGGAGAACACCATCCAGCTCGATTGCGACGTCCTCCAAGCCGACGGCGGCACCCGCACCGCGGCCATCACCGGCGCCTACGTGGCACTGGCTGACGCGATCGACACCGGACGCTCCCGCGGCTGGATCCCGGCCGCTGCCGAACCGCTGACCGACTCGATCGCGGCGATCAGCGTCGGCATCGTCGACGGCAAGCCGGCCCTCGACCTGCCGTATGTCGAGGACTCAGCCGCTGATACCGACATGAACGTCGTCATGACCGGCTCCGGCCGGTTCGTCGAGATCCAGGGCACGGCCGAACAGCAGGCCTTCGACCGCACCGAACTCGACACCCTGCTCAGCCTGGCAGAGACCGGCTGCGCGAAGCTGACCGAGCTGCAGCGCGAAGCCCTCGCCCGCCCGCGCGGCTGACAGCCGCCCGACAGCCGACCGACCGACAGGAGCCAACATGTTCGAGCGCATCGTCATCGCCACCCGCAACGAGGGCAAGCGGAAAGAACTCGAAGAGATCCTGCGCGATGTCCTCGAACAGCCGGTCACCGTGCTCACCGCCGCTGACGTCGACCTGCCCGAGGTCGTCGAGGACGGGGTGACCTTCGCCGCCAACGCCGAGCTCAAAGCCCGCTCGGCAGCTGAGCACACCGGGCTGCCGGCGATCGCCGATGACTCCGGGCTTGCCGTCGACGTGCTCGGGGGCGCGCCAGGGATCTTCTCAGCCCGCTGGTCCGGCCGGCACGGCGACGACGTCGCCAACTACGAGCTGCTGCTCGCCCAGCTGGCCGATGTGCCCGATGAGCACCGGCAGGCCGCGTTCTGCTGCGCCGCCGTGTTCATCGACCCGACCGATGGTCCCGCGCCCGAGGCGGTGCTCGCCGAAGGCCGGATGACCGGGCGGCTCGGCCGGGAGCCGATCGGTGAGCAGGGCTTCGGTTATGACCCGATCTTCTACCCCGACGGTCATGAGATCACCGCAGCCCAGCTCAGCGCAGGTCAGAAGAACGCGATCTCGCACCGGGGCAAGGCGCTGCGCAGCCTGGTTCAGCTGCTCGCCGCACGGTCTGCCGGCAGCTGAGCATCGGCACGCCCTCCGACTGGGCAGACGATCCCGGCCGGGTCAGCAGGATCTGCCGGATCATAGGCGAGCCGGCCGCGGGTGAGCGCGATCGCGATGAGCGCAAGCACACTCGTGCCGACTGCCGCCGGCCAGGTTGTGGCCGCGGCTTCGGTCAGCCCGCCGGCTGAGAGGATCGCCCAGTTGAGTCCGTTGTGCGCCAGGATCGCCAGCAGCAGTGAACCGTGTGAGCCGTTGAACACCCAGGAGATGACGACTGTCAGGGCGAGGACGCACAGCAGGTAGGCGATGTAGTCGCCGAATCCGGCGCGGGCGGTGTCCCACTCGGCGGTCGCGAACAGCGGGGCATGCCAGAAGCAGTGGATGAGCCCGAGGATGATCGCGGCAGTGAGCGGATGATGCCGGTGCTGCAGCAGCGGCAGTGCGACGCCGCGCCAGCCCGGCTCCTCCTGCAGCGGCCCGCCGAGCAGGAACATGAGATAGCTGCTGAGGAGCAACACGAAGAGGAATCCGAGGCTTGAGTCCGTCTGCGGATCCACACCGGAGACGAGCACGTAGCCGATCCCGGCAGCCAGCGGAATTGCCATGAGGGCAAGAGCGTACCAGCGGCCGCGCGCCCGGAACTGCACGATTGAGGCAAGCAGGCGAGAAATCCCAGCACGACCGGACCGCACGCCGGTGACGATGAGGGCTGCGGCGAACGGGCCTGCGAAGAGGCCTAGCTGATTCATGCAGGTCACGGCAGGATACGGCAGCTCATAGGGCAGCACGCCCACACCGTTGCGGGCCAGCCACCATGGGCCCCACGCAATCCATGAACCGCCATAGGCCAGCACCGTGAACGCCAGGAACGGGGATGAGCGAATCCAGGCTGACATCACGGTGATCCTGTCGACGATGAGCGGTGTGAGCCGATCATATCCGGCATCGGCGCACGCGTCGGTGGGGTCTCAAGCCAGAGCCGTCTCGAGTGCGGAGTGTGGCAGGACACATTGCGAGACGATCTCTCAGCCGACGCTAAGCGTCCGTTAACCTGATTCCAGGCCCGTGGGGGCCGGTCACCACTGCTCACGAGACTCGAGGGAAAAATGACGCGACGACTCACTGCATGGGCGGCAGCACTTGCCGCTGTCGTGCTCACCGCCACCGGCTGCAGCGCAGGAGCCGGCAACAACGGCTCAGGCGGGGAGGAGAAGCGCACCGACATGGTCGTCGCGCACACTGCCGAGCCGGTGAATCTCGACTTCACGACCACCGGTGGGGCGGCGATTCCGCAGGCGTTGATGGAAAACGTCTACGAGTCGCTCGTGCGCATCGACCAGGACGGCGAGCTCAAGCCCGCGCTCGCCGAATCGTGGGACGTCTCCGAGGACCGCAAGACCTACACCTTCCACCTGCAGGACGATGTGACGTTCTCCAACGGTGACGAGCTGACGTCGGCAGATGTGAAGTTCTCCTATGAGCGGGTCAACTCCGATGCCTGGACCAACGGGCTCAAGGCCAAGATGGCCGTCATCGACTCGATCGACACCCCCGACGACGCGACCGTCGAGATCACGCTGAGCGACCCCTCGAACGGGTGGCTGTACGATCTGGCCAGCGCCGTGGGCGCGGTGTTCAGCGAAGATGCCGTCGACGACCTGGCGAACACGGCCGTCGGCACCGGCCCGTATGAGGTACAGTCCTTCACTCGCGGCCAGGAGATCGTCTACGCAGCTCGCGACGACTACTGGGGCGGTGCGCCGAATCTGGAGACGGTGACCTTCAAGTACTACAAAGACCCCGTTGCAGCCGTCAACGCCGTGAAGTCCGGTGAAGTCGACGTGCTGGCCAGCCTGCAGGCCCCCGAACTGGCTGGTGACTTCGAATCCCCCGATGACTACCAGGTCGTCGAGGGCACCACGAACGGCGAAGTCGTGCTGTCGATGAACAACGACGAGGGCATCTTCGCCGACAAGAAGGCCCGCGAGGCCGTCCTCTACGCCATCGACGAGCAGGCCATCCTCGACACCGCCTGGGGCGGCTACGGCACCCTCATCGGCGGGATGGTCCCGCCGACCGCCCCGTACTATGAGGACCTCACCGACGTGTACCCGCACGACGTCGACAAGGCCAAGGAGCTTGTCAAGGAAGCCGGCATCGAAGGTGAATCCTTCACCTACACCGTGCCCAACCTGCCGTATGCCACCGCCGTGGCCGACATCGTCGTCTCCCAGCTCGAAGAGGCAGGACTGAAGCCGACGATCGAGACCCAGGAGTTCCCGGCGGTGTGGCTGGAGAAGACCTTCATCAATCACGACTACGACATGTCGGTCATCAACCACGTCGAGGCCAACGACATGCTCACCGTGTTCGGCGACGGCTACTACACCGGCTATGACTACTCCCAGATCGAAGACGCTGCGAAGAAGGCCGACACCGGCACCGAGGAGGAGTACGTCGCAGGTATGAAGGACGTCGCCCGCACAATCACTGAGGACGCCGCGGCTGGATTCCTGTTCCTGTTCCCCAACCTCATCGTCGCCGACGCCGGGGTCGAGGGACTGCCGGAGAACTTCGTCTCCGATTCCTTCCCGATCGCCACCCTGGCCTGGAAGTGACGCTCCCGGCGGGCCGGAAACCCCGGCCCGCCCCGCTCATCTGACCCGCAGCGGCCGCGCCGCGGCCGCTGCGGATACAAGGAGGTGGCATGGCCGGATACCTCATCCGCCGGCTGCTGCAGTTCGTGGCCACCGCTGCGATCGCCTCGGTCATCGTGTTCCTGCTCATGCAGGTGCTGCCCGGCAACGCCGCCCAGGTGGCCCTGGGCACCAACGCCACTCCCGAGGCAGTAGCTCAGCTCGAGCGCACGTACGGTCTCGACCGGCCACTGCCGGTCCAGTACCTGGACTGGACCTCCGGTATGCTCACCGGCGACTTCGGCACCTCGTATGTCACCCGTGCACCGATCACCCCGGTCATCGCCGACTCCATCCAGGTCACCCTCATCATCGTCATCGCCTCGATGGCCGTCGCCCTGCTCATCGCGGTGCCGCTGGGTTCGCTGGCCGCGGTGTTCCAGAAGCGCACGCTCGGCACCGCGATCTCAGCGGCCAGCCAGGTCGGCATCGCTGTGCCGAACTTCCTCGCCGCGATCATCCTCATCATGATCTTCTCCTTGGGCCTCGGCTGGTTCCCCTCCAGCGGCTGGGCCGCCCCGGTTGAGGGCTTCGGCCGGTTCCTCGCACGGCTGGCCCTGCCGGTGCTGGCACTGGCGCTCGTGCAGGCGGCGATCCTCACCCGCTACGTCCGTTCGGCCGTGCTCGAGGTGATGCGCGAGGACTTCCTGCGCACCGCCCGTGCCAAAGGGCTGACGAAACCGCGTGCGCTGGTGCGCCACGGGCTGCGCAACGCCGCCATCCCCGTCGTCACCGTCGCCGGCATCCAGCTGGCCACGATGCTCATCGGCGCTGTGGTCATCGAACAGGTCTTCGTCATCCCCGGCATGGGCTCCGAACTCGTGCGGGCTGTGGCCAACCGCGACCTTGTCACGGTCCAGGGCATCGTCATGGTCCTCGTCGTGCTCGTCCTGCTGCTCAACCTCATCGTCGACCTGCTCTACACCGTCCTCGACCCGCGCGTCAGGAGGGCCGCATGACCACCCGTCTCGTCGCCAGCCGCCGCAAGGCCGACGCTTCGCTCGTCATCGGCATCGTGCTCATCGGCATCGTCATCGGCATGGCGCTCGTGTCGTATCTGTGGACGCCGTACAACCCCACCCAGGCGATACCAGCCGACCGGCTGCAGGGCATGTCAGCCGACCACATCTTCGGCACCGACCGCTACGGCCGCGACACCTTCACCTGGATCATGTACGGCGCGCGCATCACCCTGCTCGTCGGCGTCGTCTCCGTCGCCATCGCCGCCCTCATCGGAGTGCCTCTGGGAGTGCTGGCGGGGATGACCCCCTACGGGTGGCTGTCTGGGCTCATCATGCGCGGCAACGACCTGCTGCTCGCCTTCCCCGCGCTGCTGCTGGCGATCGTGTTCTCCGCTGTGTTCGGTCCGGGCACCGGACCTGCGATGGTGGCTCTCGGCATCGCTTCGATCCCCGGCTTCGCCCGCGTCGCCCGATCCGGGACCTTGCAGGTGATGAGCACCGAGTACATCATGGCCGCCCGGGCAGCCAATCGCCGGATCCTGCCGATCGCTGTCTTCCACGTGCTGCCCAATATCGCTGGGATGATCATCGTGCAGGCCTCCGTCGCCTTCGCACTTGCCATCCTCGCCGAGGCGGGACTGTCCTTCCTGGGTCTGGGCACCCAGTCGCCGACCCCTTCGTGGGGTCGGATGCTGCAGGAGTCCCAGCAGTACCTGTCCTCTCATCCGATGCTCGCCCTGTGGCCGGGCCTGTTCATCGCCGCCGCTGTGCTCGGGTTCAACCTCCTCGGCGACGGGCTGCGCGACCGCTTCGACCCGAAGCTGAAAGGACGTGAATGACATGCCCGCCCACACCAGCGTCGCCACCTCGCCGGCACCGGTGAGCAAGCGCAGCCTGCTCGAGGTCACCGACCTGTCGATCGCCACCGCGCAGACCACGCTCGTGCACCCGACGTCGTTCACCATCGCTCCCGGCGAGCGGGTCGGGCTCATCGGCGAATCCGGGTCCGGGAAATCGCTTACCTCCTCCGCGGTCATGGGCCTGCTGCCAGACGAGCTCACCGCCACCGGCTCGATCACGCTCACCGGCACTGAGGGCAATCTGCTGGAGCGCTCCGACCGGCAGATCGCCCGGCTGCGCGGGCTGAACATGAGCATGGTGTTCCAGGAGCCGATGAGCGCACTCAACCCGCTCATGCGCGTCGGCGCCCAGGTCGCTGAGGTTATGCGCATCCACCGCACCCAGTCGAAGACGAGCGCTGCGAAGCGTGCGATCGACCTGCTGGGCCTCGTCCAGCTGCCCGACCCGCAGGCCACGGCCCGGGCGTACCCGCACCAGCTCTCCGGCGGGCAGCGGCAACGGGTGATGCTCGCGATGGCGCTGGCGAATGACCCGCAGCTGCTCATCTGCGATGAGCCGACCACCGCCCTCGACGTCACGGTCCAGCGGCAGGTCCTCGACCTCGTGCTCGACGCCGTGACCACCTCGGACACGGGGCTGCTGTTCATCACCCATGACCTGGCCGTCGTGGCCAGTGTCTGCCAGAAGGTCATGGTGATGTACCACGGCGAGATCGTCGAAGTCGGTGCCACCGAGCAGATCTTCACCGACCCACAGCACGACTACACGCGCGGGCTGCTCGCCGCCTCCGACCTGACAGCCACCGACGATGACGGCCGGCTGTTCACCATCGCCACCGCCCGCGCCTACGATGCCGCCCGGCTCAGCCGGCCGCGCTCCACCCCGCCCGAGGCGCAGGGCACCGGCGAGCAGCAGGTCGCCACCGCCTCGGGACCGGCCGACGACACGGGGGCGGTCGACGGTACGGGGCCGGCCGACAAGACAGGGCCGGCCGATGATACAGGGTCGGCCGAGCCCCGACCGCAGACCGCCTTCAGGCCCGACGCGGCGCAGGAGCAGGCGCCGCTGATCGAGATCGAGGGCCTGTACAAGACCTATCAGCGCACGAAGTCCGGGCTGTTCAGCAGAGCCGACACCGTCAATGCGCTCACTGACGTATCGCTGAGCATCCGGACCGGGCAGCGCTTCGGCATCGTCGGCGAATCCGGGTCGGGCAAGTCGACGCTGCTCAAGATCCTCTCCGGGCTCGAACCGCTCACCAGCGGGTACGTTCGCGTTGGGGACTGTGAGATCGCCTCGGCCAGCCAAGCGCAGCTGCGGGCGATGCGCGAGGAGCTGCAGATCGTCTTCCAGGATCCCTTCGCCAGCCTCGACCCGCGCATGCAGGTCGCCGATATCGTCGCCGAACCGCTGGTGGCCATGGGCGTGCCGGCCGCCGGGCGGCGGGAGAAGGTCAACGAGATGCTCGAAGCCGTCGGCCTCGACGCCGGCAGCCGCACCCGGTATCCGCACCAGTTCTCCGGCGGGCAGCGTCAGCGCATCTCGATTGCGCGTGCGCTCGTGTGCCGCCCGCGGATCCTCGTCGCCGATGAACCGGTCTCCGCCCTCGACGTCTCCGTCCGCGCCCAGGTGCTCAACCTGCTCACCGACCTCGTCGAGGACTACGAGCTCACCCTCGTGTTCGTCTCCCACGACCTCGGGGTCGTGCGCCACCTGTGCTCCGATGTCGTCGTCATGAAGGACGGCCGGATCGTCGAATCAGGTGACGTCGCCTCGATCTACGACCACCCGCAGCACGAGTACACCGCCTCGCTCGTCGCCGCCACACCCACGCTCGCCGCCGCTCTGCATGACCGGGCCGGCTGAGAGCACGGAAGGACCGTTATGGATACCACGCTCGCCGATTCCAGTGCCGCCGAACTGCGCGCCGCCTACGCCGCAGGCCGCACCGACCCGGTTGCCGTCCTCGATGCTGTCAAGGAGCGCGTCGAGGTATGCGAACCGACAGTCAACGCGCTGTGGCACACCGACTTCGACACTGCCCGGCAGGCAGCCGAGGCGGCAGCGGCCCGCTGGCAGGCAGGCACACCGCTCTCGGACCTCGACGGGGTGCCGGTGACGGTCAAGGAGAACATCGCCTGGGCCGGCGTCGGAATGCCCGGCGGCCACAATGCCGGCGAACCGACTGTCGCTGAGGAGAACGCCCCGATCACCGACCGGCTGCTGGAGGCTGGTGCGGTGCTCTTTGCCTCGACCGTCATGCCCGACTGGGGGATGCTCTCCTCCGGCGTCTCCTCCCGCCACGGCATCACCCGCTCACCGCTGAACCCCGAGCTCACCACCGGTGGGTCGTCTTCCGGCGCCGGTGCGGCTGCCGCTGCCGGATACGGGCCGATCCACATCGGGTCAGACATCGGCGGGTCGATCCGCCTGCCGGGCACCTGGCTGGGACTGGCCACCCTCAAGCCGAGCTTCGGGCGGGTGCCGCTCTCAGCGCCCTACCTCGGCCGGTGTGCAGGCCCCCTGGCCCTCCGGATGAGCGATGTCATCGACGCGATGGAGGTCATCGGCCGGCCCGATGACCGCGACTACTCCCAGCTGCCAGCCACCGACGTCGGCTACCGGGACGAGGAATTCGACATCAGCCGGCTGCGCGTAGCCGTGCACACCGATGCCGGCTGCGGCAGTAACACCGATCCCGAGGTGGCTGCCGCCGTCGATGCCGCCGCTGCGGTCCTCGAGAGCGCCGGTGCCACGGTCGAGCGGATCCAACCGTTCATGGACCAAGATCTGCTCGTCGATATCGATCGGTTCTGGCGGGTGCGCTCCTGGGCGGACTTCAAGGCCCTCGACGATGCCGACCGCCGTGAGATCCTTCCCTATGTCGCCCAGTGGTGCTGGGCAGGTGCCGATATCTCGGCGACTGAGCTGCTGCGCTGCTACCACTCGATCCAGGAGATGCGCCGGCGCACCGTCGAAGCGACAGCCGGCTATGATTTCGTGCTCTCACCAGTCGCACCGATGGCCGCATTCCCGGCTGACTGGCCGATGCCGTTCAACGACGCCACCCAGCCGATGCAGCACATCTCCTTCACCGTGCCCTACAACATGTCCGAACAGCCTGCCTCCTCCGTCCCGGCCGGCTACACGGCTGACGGCCGGACGATCGGGCTGCAGGTCGCCGGCCGCCGGTTCGACGACCGCGGAGTGCTGATGCTCTCCGAATGGTTCGAATCCGCACTCCAGGTGCCCACCGCCTCGCGCACGGTGGGCTGACGACTCAGCGCAGGAACAGCTTCTGCAGTCGGGTCGAGGTCAGCGCCAGGCCGATGACGATCATGCCGGCGAAGTAGACGATGTGGATCCAGGCCGGGCTGGTCGCAGCCCCGAGGATCGCCAGGCGCATGAGCTCGACGCCGTGCCACAGCGGCAGCGCCTGGACGACCCACTGGACGGCGCCCGGGTAGACCTCGATGGGGTAGAAGGTCGCGGAGAACAAAAACAGCGGCTGGAGGATGACGAAGATCCAGTCGAGCTGATACCACCCGGAGAAGAAGCTCGTGATCCCCATGCCGATCGCGGCGAACGCGAAGGCCATGAGCATCGCGACGCCGAGCGCGGTGAGCGAGAACGGAGAGTCGAGCAGGCCGAGGAAGAACATGACGGTGACGAATCCGCAGGCGTAGAGGAACCCGCGGAAGACCGCCATGATGATCTCGCCGAGAGCCACATCGAGGGGCCCGAGCGAGGTGGTGAGCATCGCCTCGTAGAGGCGGCCGTGTTTGAGCCGGAAGAATACGTTGACCGTCGAGTCCATCACCGCGCCGTTCATCGCCGAGGCGGCCAGCAGAGCTGGGGCGATGTAGGCGGCATAGGAGATCGTCTGGCCGCCGTATTCGACGCTGCCGATGAGCGAGCCGAGCCCGAGGCCCATCGCCAGCAGGTAGAGGATCGGCTCGAGCACACCGGAGGCGACGAGGGTAAAGTTGTTGTGCCGGAAAACCTGCATGCCGCGGGCGACGACAGCCCGGGCGTTGCCGGCGTAGAACGCCCGCACCCGGCCCGGGCGCGGGGTGACCAGCGCCGAGGCGGTGCTGCCGGGTTGCGCGCGGCCGGCTGGCGGGGTGTGCGTGTGCGGGCTGTGCCGCGTCATGACGTCAGCCTCCGGGCGAACAGGCGCATCGCGATGAGCAGGCCGGCGGCACTGGGGATGATGATGCAGGCGAGGTGCACAGCGATCATGAGCCCGGACATCGGCTGGTGATAGGCCAGCAGCCGGCCGAGTTCGGTCGTGTGCCACAGCGGGGACAACCAGCCGATCCACTGCACGGACAGCGGCAGGTTCGCCAGCGGGAAGAACGTGCCGGAGAACAGCATGAGCGGCATGACGACGACACGCTGGATGAGTGCGAACTGACCGGAGTCGCGCTTGAGGGTGGCGGTGAAAGCCATGACCGGGAAGCCGAGCGCGGTCCCGCCCAGGGCTGTTAAGGGGATCATGAGCCAGCCGGTGGCCGGGTTCGGCACGGCGTTGAAGACGAGGGTGATGATAAGGAAGTAGATCGTCGTGATCGCAGCGACCCGGATGATCGTTGCCAGCGCTGCACCGAGCGCGATCTGCGCTGGGGTCAGCGTGGTGGCCGCTGCCGCCCAGTAGCCCCGGTTCCACCGGAACCCGGCCATGACCGGATAGGTGGATTCCTCGACGGCGAACATCATCGCCGCTGTCGCGAGCATCGCCGGGGCCACGAACAGCAGATACGGCACACCGCCGACACCCTCAGGCTGGGCGGAGTCGACGACGGTGCCCAGACCCAGGCCGAGAGAGAAGATGTAGAACACCGGGGTGAGCACGGTGACGGCCAGGGTCGTCTTGATGAACCGCAGGGAGAACAGCAGCTGTTTCTCGGCCACCAGCCACGGACCGGCCCGGCGCACCGCACGGTGCTGGTCGGCATGCGTGCCGGGTGCTTCGATGTCGGTGCTCATTCGATGAGGCTCCGTCCGGTGAGCCGGAGGAACACGTCTTCGAGGCTCGAGCGGCGAACGAGCGCGGTCAGCGGGGTGAAGCCGGCCTCCCGGATCGCGGCCAGTGCACTGTCGCCGTCGCCGCTGTAGAGCAGCAGCCGGTCGGGCAGCACCTCGATGCGCTCGCAGTACCGTTCGAGCGCTGGGGCCTGCTCCTCGTTGCGGTCGATGCCGAAACGCAGCTCGAGGACCTCGCGGGTCGAATACTGCCGGATGAGCTCACTCGGTGCGCCCTCGGCCATGACCCGGCCGTGGTCGACGACGATGAGCCGGTCGCACAGCTGCTCGGCCTCATCCATGTAATGGGTCGTGAGCACGAGCGTGACCCCCTGCTGTTTGAGCCGGTAGAGCCGGTCCCACAGGATGTGCCGGGCCTGCGGGTCGAGGCCGGTCGTCGGCTCGTCGAGCATGAGCAGGCTGGGATCGTTGACCAGCGACCGGGCGATCGTCAGCCGGCGCTTCATGCCGCCGGAGAGCTCATCGACACGGGCGCTGCGCTTCTCACGCAGATTGGCGAAGTCGAGCAGCTCATCGGCCTTCGCCTTGGCATAGGCGCGGGAGAACCCGAAGTAGCGGGCGTAGAAGACGAGGTTGTCGAAGACCGAGAGCTCCTCATCGAGGTTGTCCTGCTGCGGGACGACACCGAGCCGGGCGCGGATCTGCGGGCCGTCGACGTTGGGGTCGAGGCCGAGGACGCTCAGCTGTCCGCCGGTGCGCGGCAGGGTCGCGCCGATCATCCGCATCGTCGTCGACTTCCCAGCCCCATTCGGGCCGAGCAGCCCGAAGCTCTCACCGGGCGTGACGGCGAAGTCGATGCCGTCGACGGCGGCGACTTCGCCATAGGACTTCGCCAGGCCCGAGGCGGAGATGACCGGCGCTTCATCGCTCGCCTGACCGGCCGGGTACGTGTCTGCACTCACAGTCCACGACTGTACCACCGCCTCGGCGCCGGCCACCGGGGGCATGAAAAGGCTGACCTGACCGGCGAAGACGCAGGTCAGGTCAGCTGTTGAAGGGAGTCAGCTCAGTAGAAGTCGACGCTGAGCTTATCGCCGTCCATCTTGACCGAGCCGTTGGTCTCGAAGTCGACGGTGCCGTCCCAGCGGTACTTGCCGTCCTTCGACTTGGCCTTCATCGTCATCTTCCCGACCTTGTCGGACTCGGTGTAGAAGGAACCGCCGGAACCATCAGGGCTGAGCATCGTGCGGATCGAGGGCATCTTGTCGATCGTGCGCTCAATGGTCTTCTCGTTGACCTTGTCGGCGGCTTCCTTGCCCTTGTCGTCATTCCAGCTGATGTTGACCATCGGGCAGCCGTCGACGGAGGTCTTCTTCTCTTTGGCACACTCCTTGACCTTGTCCTCGACGAGCTTCTTGACGTCGGTGTCGAAGGCATCGGTGGCCTCGACGGAGAGCTTGACGGTCGCCGCCTGCGGGGCCTCCTCATCGGCGAAGCCGACGGTCGCGTTGCCCTCAGCGGAGGTGATGTACTTGCTCTCCGGGGTCGTGACGTCGTAGCGGCCCGGCCACACGGCGTACTCGACCCGGCCGGCCTCAGGGGTGAATTCCTGGCCGTTGATCGTCGAACCGCCGATCGGCGGGATTTCGAGAGCGATCGTCGGCAGCACCGGCGGTTCGAGCTTCCACTTGTCGAAGAACATGCCCTGCCGGCCGTCCTTCGTCGCCGTGAGGACGAGGTCGTAGGGCTGCCCGCCGAGCGAGTACTGGGTGTGGATCTTCGCCGAATCGCCGTTGCGGGTCGTCTCGACGACCTTCGTGTCGGTGATCTTGTCCTGGGAGCCGTCGACGATCGGCTGGACGAGCAGCTTCTCGCTGGCACCGTCCGGGGCGGTCGCCTTGGTGATCTCGTTGGCCTTGTCGATGTTGCCGGACTCCAGGGCGGCGAGGTACTCCTCGGCGACAGTGTCGGGTCCGTACTTGTTGTTGTTGACGCTGCGCACGACGAAGAAGCCGACGAGCACGAGGATGAGCACAAGCGCAACGGCGCCCAGAGACAGGAACAGCGGCAGCTTCGACTTCTTCTTCTGCTGCCTGCCGCGCGTCTGGTCCGGGCCACCCGGTCCGGGTGCGTAGCCGGGGGCGGGGGCCGGCTGCGGGACGCTGCCGCCTGCCGGGCCCGAGGCGGCGCTCGCCCCACCAGCAGGGTTCGAGCCGATCGGTGCGGCACTGTAGGTCGGGCCTGAGTCCTGGGGTCCACCCGAGTAGGGTCCCTGCGGTCCACCTGAGTAGGGGCCGGAAGCGCCAGACGAGCCGCCGGGTCCGTGCGGCGGCTGTGGGGGCATCGGCGGGGGAGTAGGGCCGGAGTTCATAAGCTTTGCAACCTTGTCTTCAGCGCTGGTGGACGGCGATGACGCGCCCGGCGGTCAGCGCCGACGGTCACCGCGATAGTGGCTCACGGTACCACTTTAGTCGCAACACCCGGTGTGTCGGTATTCCGTGCCCGGTGGTCACGTCGGGCACCATAGGGGGAGTGAGTTCCCCACCTGACAGCAGCGGCCGCGGGTCCCGGCATCTCGGGCGCCACCCAGCGGTCATCGGCGCGCTCGAAACCGTGCGGATCCTCCTCGTGCTCGTCACCATCGCGTTCGTGCTCGCCGCGATCGCCTGGTTCATCGGCATCGCCGAACAGCGCCCGCTCGCGGCGATCCCCGGCTGGGCGTTCACCGGCCTGGCCGCAGCGACCGGGCTGAGCGTCAGACCCGGTGAGGCGCTTATGAGCTTCCCGCCGAGTCTGCTGTGCCTCATTGTGTGGCTGCTGCTGCGCAATGCCGCCTCTCGCACCGCCACCGCACTGGAGGCCAATGCGCGCCTGCAGCGCGCCGGCCAGCTCACCGCCCACCGGGCCCCGCGCACGAGCGCCTATCTGTCGATCGCCGGGGCGTTTGTGCTCATCACTGTCGGGTTCGGCTTCGCCCTCGGGGCGGCGACCCCGAGCCTCATCGGCTTCACCCGTGTCGGCCTCCTCGTCGGCACCGCGATTGTGTTCGGTGCCGGCCTGTACCCGCAGGCGGCTGCAGCGGACTCACGTCTGTCAGCCAGACTCGGTGAACAGTGGACCGGAGCACTGGAAGATGCCCACCGGGTGTGCGTGCGCGCCGGCTGGTGGCTGGCCGGGCTCGCCGCACTCGCCGTCGCTGCCGGGCTCGCCATCGAGTTCGAGAAGGTCAGCGCGGTCGTCGACCTCTACAGTGCCCCGCTCGTGGCCGCGATTGGCCTGTCAGTGGTGCAGCTGCTCTACCTGCCGGGGATCCTCGCCGTCGCACTTGCTTGGCTCAGCGGTGCGGGCGTGCACCTGTCGGCAGCCGAGACCGCCTCGGCCTTCTCCGCAGCCGACGGCCCGCGCCCGGCTGTGCCGCTGCTGGCGATCATCCCGGAGAACCCGCCAGCCTTCCTGGCCGCGGCACCGGCACTGCTCTTCATCGTCGGGGTGCTGCTCGTGACGCTGCGCCGCAGCTGGCAGCACGTCGACCTGCCGGTCATCACCGTCGCCTCAGCCCAGCTGCTCGTGCTCATGTGGATGTGGGGACTGTTCTCCACCGGCGGGCTCGGGCCCGGCGGCCTGGAGGTCTTCGGGGTGCCGGCACTCATGTTCCCGCTCATCACCGGCGGGCTCGTCATCGCCGGCCTGTGGGCTGGCTACGGACTCATCCTCGCCGCCCGCCGGGCACAACCGCAGGACTGAGACCGCAACCGCAGGACTGACCCGCCGATAGGGGGAACAGACAGGGGAGGAAGCGGCGGCAGGTCAGCCGGCGCCGAGTTCCTCGAGCATCTTCGTCAGCTGTGAGCGGTGCTCGGACTGGCATTCGACGGCGGCCTGCTCTGTCAGCGCGGAGGCAACGCAGTCCTCGTAGGCTTTCTGCTGCGGGTACAGCACCGCCATGCCGACCGCCTGCAGGATCATCCAGCCGGCCGCCAGCGCACCGAGCACACCCATGATGACCCAGCCGCCGGCCCGCTTCGAGCGCACCCCGGCGATGAAGTAGCGCACCGCCCACACGAGGGCGGCGATCGCGAAGACGCCGGAGAACAGTTTCGCCGGCAGCGGATACAGCGAGGAGAGCAGCGCAGCACCGAGCAGCAGCGTGAAGATCATTCCCTCACGGTTGCGCTTCATCACCAGCGCCTCATCACCGCTGGGCTTCTCGGCAGAGGGTCGCTGGTCGTTCTGGCTGGGCTTGTGCTCGATCGGACTCACCGCAACAGTCTGACATACAATGACAGCCGTGCGCCTCGTAACCCTTGCCTCCGGATCCGGTTCCCTGACCCAGGCTGTCATCGACGCCTTCACCTCAGCCGCACCTGCCGCCGATGTCACGCTGGCTGCAGTCGGCTCGGATCGGCCCGATGCCCCGGTCCTCGACCGTGCCCGAGGCGCCGGTCTCGACACCTTCGTCGTCGCCCCGCAGGACTACGCCTCCCGTGACGAATGGAACCAGTCACTCGCCGAGACGGTGGCTGGTTATGAGCCCGACTGGGTCGTCTCGGCAGGGTTCATGCGCATCCTCGGGCCCGACTTCATCTCCCGGTTCCCACAGCGCATCATCAACACCCACCCGGCCCTGCTGCCGTCCTTCCCCGGCGCGCACGGGGTCCGCGATGCGCTCGCCTACGGCGTCAAGGTCACCGGCTCGACCGTCCACCTCGTCGACGAGGGCGTCGACACCGGCCCGATCATCGCCCAGCAGCCGGTGCTGATCGAACCCGATGACACCGAGGACACCCTGCATGAGCGCATCCGGCAGGTCGAGCGCCGCCTGCTCGTGAAGCTGCTCACCCACCTGGCTGACGGCCGGCTGCACATCGACGGGCGGCATGTCACCGGCTTCGACGCCCGCGATAGCATCGACTGAACCCGCACACCCGTATAGAGGAGACCCCTGTGGAAGCCCAACGTCCGATCCGCCGCGCCCTCATCAGCGTCTACGACAAGACCGGCCTGACCGACCTGGCTCGCGGGCTCGCCGCCGCAGGTGTAGCGATCGTCTCGACCGGCTCGACGGCCAAGCAGATCGCTGACGCAGGCGTCGACGTCACCCCCGTCGAGGACGTCACCGGCTTCCCCGAATGCCTCGAAGGCCGCGTCAAGACCCTCCACCCGAAGATCCACGCCGGCATCCTCGCCGACACCCGCAAGGACGACCACGTCAGCCAGCTGACCGAGCTCGGTGTCGAGGCCTTCGACCTCGTCGTCGTCAACCTCTACCCGTTCACCGAGACCGTCGCCTCGGGCGCGGACTTCGACGCCTGTGTCGAGCAGATCGACATCGGCGGCCCGGCCATGGTGCGCGCGGCAGCGAAGAACCACCCGAGTGTCGCGATCGTGACCGACCCGGCGCGTTACAGCGAGGTCGTCACCGCTGCCGAATCCGGCGGCTTCGACATCGGCACCCGCCGCCGGCTCGCCGCCGAGGCATTCGCCCACACCGCCTCCTACGACGCCGCAGTCGCCGGCTGGCTGGCCGGCCAGCTCGCAGATGGCAATGAGCCCGGCGACTTCTTCGGCATCACCGCTGTCAAGAAGCACGGGCTGCGCTACGGCGAGAACCCGCACCAGGCCGCTGCCGTCTACCAGACCGCGGCAGGCGGCGGCATCGCTGGTGCCGAGCAGCTCGGTGGCAAGGAGATGTCGTACAACAACTACCAGGACACTGACGCTGCGATCCGCGCCGCCTACGACTTCGACGAGCCGGCAGTGGCGATCATCAAGCACGCCAACCCGTGCGGCATCGCGGTCGCGGCCGACATCGCCGACGCCCACCGGAAGGCCCACGCCTGCGACCCGGTCTCGGCCTACGGCGGGGTCATCGCCGCCAACCGCGAGGTCACCGTCGAGATGGCCGAATCGGTCAAGCCGATCTTCACCGAGGTGCTCGCAGCCCCGTCGTTCGCGCCTGCGGCTCTGGAGATCCTCAAGACGAAGAAGAACCTGCGCCTGCTCGAACTCGGCGACTGGCAGCCTGACACTCAGGAGTTCCGCCAGATCTCCGGGGGTGTGCTCATCCAGGACCGCGACAGCTTCCAGGCCGACGGCGACGACCCGGCCAACTGGACCCTGGCGGCTGGACAGGCCGTCGATGAGGCGACGCTGCGCGATCTCGCCTTCGCGTGGCGGGCCTGCCGGGCGGTGAAGTCCAATGCGATCCTGCTTGCCGCCGACGGCGCCTCGGTCGGTGTCGGCATGGGCCAGGTCAACCGCGTCGACTCCGCCCAGCTGGCCGTCCAGCGCGCCGGCGACCGGGTGACCGGATCGGTGGCCGCCTCCGATGCGTTCTTCCCGTTCGCCGACGGACTCGAAGTGCTCGCCAAGGCCGGTGTCACCGCGATCGTGCAGCCGGGTGGTTCGATCCGCGATGAGGAGGTCATCGCCGCCGCCGAGCAGGCCGGAGTGACGATGTACTTCACGGGAACCCGCCATTTCTTCCACTGAACCCCGTCACGCCGCCTCCCGGCAGCCAGCCGGACGACCGCCGGCTGCCGGGTCGACGGCTGCCGAGCAGTCCCCGCGCCATCAGCGCCGGCCGCTGCCGCGCGGGCGCGGGCGCAACTGGTTCTCCAAACGCTGGATCTACTGGAAGCGCCGCTACTCCAACCCCACCCGCCGCGACTGGATGCTGCTGGCCAGCCTCATCTGGATCTTCCTGTCAGCAGCCGTTGCGCTGCTGAGCTTCCGGCTGGGCGGACTGACCTTGGCCGCCGGCCTGTTCCTGCTGGCAGGACTGCGGATGCTGCCCGGCCCACTTGGGGAGATGTGGGTAAACCGGCCGCGCCGGGCCGATGTCATCACCATCCTCATCCTCGCCGGTGCGCTGGCCGGACTCAGCCTCGTCGTCCCCGGCCACTGACACATCGCTGCAGCCGGGCACCGGCGGCGATGTGAAGGCGGCGTGAACACCGCGTTTCCACTCGCGCGAGAGCCTTTACAGCCGGAAACCGATCTGCAAAGGTGGAATCCACAGCCGGTCACATGACCGGGACACGATGTTGAGAAGGAGTTTGATATGGGACTCGGAGACCTCGGCAACAAGGCCAAGGGCGCCATGAACTCGGACAAGGGTGAGCAGGCCACCGACAAGGGCCTCGACCACGCGGCGCAGAAGGCTTCGGATGCTTCCGGCGGGAAGTTCGACGACCAGATCAACAAGGGCCGAGATGCCGCAGACGGCAAGCTCGGCAGCGAGTGACGCCCCTCTGACTGACACGCAGCCTGCGGGCTGACAGCCACAGGCCCAGCACCGTGCGGTGCTGGGCCTGTGTCGTGCTCACCGCCGCCGAGGCGGTGGGCACCTGTCAGAGCTTTTCGACCGGTGCGTAGCGCATGAGCAGCCGCTTGGTGCCCAGTGATTTGAAGTCGACGACGGCGACGGTCTTGTCGCCGCTGCCCTTGATCTCGATGACGGTGCCCAGCCCGAAGGAGTCATGGGAGACCCGGTCGCCGGCAGCGACCTGGATGACCTCGCGGTTGGGCCGGATGCGGTTGGGGAACCCGGTGCCCGGGGACTTCGAGGTCGCACGCGACGATGAGCGCCCGGCAGCCGAGCTGGAGCGGAACGAACTCGACCCGCCGGTGAACCCGCCGCCATACGAGCCTCCGGAGTAGCCTCCGCCGTACGAGCTGCCGAAACCTCCGGAGCCGTACCCGCCGGCGGCGGCGGTGAGCGCTTCAGCCGACAGGGTGCCGGTGTTCTCCCATTCGATGAGGGAGTCGGGGATCTCAGACAGGAACCGGCTCGGCGGGTTGTACTGCGGCTGACCCCACATGCTGCGGGTCTCCGCGCGGGTGAGGATGAGCCGCTTCTGCGCCCGCGTCAGCCCCACATAGGCAAGCCGGCGCTCCTCGGACATCTCAGAAGGGTCGTTGAAGGAGCGCTGGTGCGGGAAGCTGCCATCCTCCATGCCGGTGAGGAACACCGTCGGGAACTCCAGGCCCTTGGCCGTGTGCAGGGTCATGAGCGTGACCTCCCCGGACTCCTCATCCGGGATCTGGTCGGCATCCGAAGACAGGGACACGAGTTCGAGGAAGTCATCGAGTGTCGCGCCCTCACCGCGGGCGTCGAAGGCCTCGGCGACGGCGACGAGCTCGGCGAGGTTGTCGACGCGTGACTCGTCCTGCGGATCCGTGCTGGCCTGCAGCTCGGCCAGATACCCGGTCTGCTCGAGCACCGATTCGAGCACGCGGGCGACCTGCGCACCCTCCGCCGTCGACTGCAGGTCTGCGAAAAGCGCCCGGAACTTCTCCAGCGGGCCCTTCGCCCGGCTGGAGAGCCCCGGCACCTCATCAGCACGTTCGAGCGCCTCGAAGAACGTCACCCGCTCGCGTTCGGCGAACGCACCGAGCATCGCGACCGTCCGGTCGCCGATCGAGCGCTTGGGCACATTGATGATGCGGCGCAGGTTGACGTCATCGGCCGGGTTCGCCAGCACCCGCAGGTAGGCGAGGGCGTCCTTGATCTCCTTGCGCTCATAGAACCGGGTGCCGCCGACGACCCGGTAGGGCATGCCGGCGCGCACGAGCGCATCCTCGATCGCGCGGGACTGGGCGTTCGTGCGGTAGAACACCGCACAGTCGCCGTAGACGGTGTCGCCTTGGTCGATGAGCTCATCGATCCGGTCGACGATGAACTGCGCCTCGGCCTGCTCGTTCTCGGCCACCCAGCCGACGACCGGCGCACCGTCACCGGCAGCTGTCCACAGCCGCTTGTCCTTGCGGTCCTCATTGTTGGCGATGACCGCATTCGCGGCTGAGAGGATGTTCTGCGTCGACCGGTAGTTCTGCTCCAGCAGGATCGTGCGCGCCTGCGGAAAGTCCTTCTCGAACTCGACGATGTTGCGCACCGTCGCCCCGCGGAAAGCGTAGATCGACTGATCGGCATCGCCGACGACAGTCAGCTCCGCCGACAGATGATCGGCATCAGCCCCGGCCAACGCCCGAATGAGCGCATACTGGGCCGGGTTCGTGTCCTGATACTCATCGACGAGGATGTGCTGGAACCGGCTGCGGTAGTAGGCGGCGACGTCGGCGAAGGCGCCGAGCAGATGCACCGTCTCCATGATGAGGTCATCGAAGTCGAACGCATTGGCCAGCCGCAGCCGCTCAGCGTACCGGCGGTACACCTCGGCGAGGGCCTGATCGGCCGGATTGTCCAGCCGCGCCTGCCCGGCATAGTCCTCAGCGGTGATGAGGTCGTTCTTCAGCGCTGAGATCCGGTGCTGCAGCGACTTGGGGGTGAAGCGCTTGACATCGACATCGGCCTCACGGGCGACCTGCGTGATGAGACGCAGCGAATCCTGCGCATCGTAGACGACGAAGTTCGACTTCATGCCCAACGTCTTCGCCTCCCGCCGCAGGATCCGCACACACGCCGAATGGAACGTCGACACCCACATACCGCGCGCCTGCGGACCGATGAGCGCGCCGATGCGCTCCTGCATCTCCTTGGCGGCCTTGTTCGTGAACGTGATCGCGAGCACCTGGCCGGGATGGGCGCGCCCGGTGCGCAACGCATAGGCGATCCGGCGGGTGAGCACCGTCGTCTTGCCCGAACCGGCGCCAGCGACGATGAGCAGCGGCGACCCGGCATGCGTGACCGCAGCAGACTGCTCGGGATTGAGCCCATCGAGCAGCTCGGCCGGGTCACCGGCACCGAGGCGGTGGGCGCCTGCAGCACCGGTCTCACCTGCCGCCTCAGGCACGCCGAGTTCAGCATCGGCGTCGTCAGCCGGGTGGGCGATGTCAGCGAAGTCAGCCGGCGCCTCGGGCACGGGCATCTCCGGCAGCGCAGCGTGCGGCGGAGGGGAATCCGGGGCGGTGTTGAGGAACTCGAAGAGTGAAGACATGGTCTTAGCAATCTACCAACCGGGCCAGACGCGGCCAAGGCGCCGACCGCCTCGGGCGCGAGGGAAGAAGACGACGATGCCGGCACCCCGTGACAGGGCGCCGGCATCTCCTTGAGCGGCAGTCGGCTCAGACGTTGACGAACACGGCGACGAGCACCGCCAGCAGGGCGAGTGCGAACGTCGCGTGGGCGAGGCCGGCGCTGGGCTCCGGGCCGGTCGCAGCGGCCGGTTCGCCGGCACCTGCGGTGGCGCGGGCGCGCTTCTGCTTGCGGTTGCCGATGAACGCGGTGACGGCCACGGCGATGGCGAGCAGCGCCTTGATGCCGATCTTCATGTGGAAGGCGGCAGACGGGTCACCGGCCATCTCGATGATGCCGACGAGACCGATGCCGGTGATGAGCTGGAGGTAGGCGGCGTGCAGCATTCCGGGCATGACATGGGGCCGGCGGATCGTGGCGAAGTAACCGCCGATGATGACCGCCATGCCGAGCAGGTGCAGGAACAGGAGAATATCGCGAAGAATTTCCATAGGCTTCATTCTAGTGGCAAGATTGTGCCCGAGTGATCGCGGCCCCGGGGTCTGCGGGCGGCCGGGACTGCATGATCCGCCCTGGTGTAATGGCAGCACGCCGGCCTTTGGAGCCGTGCAGTATAGGTTCGAATCCTATGGGCGGAGCGCGTCGACGATCCGGCCGCCCGGATGAAGGAGTGAACATGACTGTCAACCGCCCCGCAGCCGTCATCGTGCTGGCCGCCGGTGAGGGTACGAGGATGAAGTCCGCCACACCGAAGGTCATGCACCCGATCGGCGGGCGGTCTCTGCTCCACCACGCG
Organism: Brevibacterium sp. UBA7493; assembly: GCF_002479565.1. Classification (NCBI taxonomy): domain Bacteria; kingdom Bacillati; phylum Actinomycetota; class Actinomycetes; order Micrococcales; family Brevibacteriaceae; genus Brevibacterium; species Brevibacterium sp. UBA7493. The sequence goes on from NZ_DLOD01000005.1 coordinate 29,519, forward strand.
ATCAACGCCGCCGCCGGTGCCCAGCCTCAGCATCTCGTCGTCGTCCTCCGGCACGCCCGTGAGCAGGTCGCCGAGCATGTCTCGGCCATCGCCGAGGCGATCGACCGGCAGGTGCTCGTCGCTGACCAGGACGACATCCCCGGCACCGGACGCGCCGCCGAATGCGCGCTCACCCAGCTGCCCGAAGACCTCACCGGCACCATCGTCGTCACCTACGGCGACGTGCCGCTGCTGACCGCTGAGACGCTCTCGGACCTCGTCGACTTCCACGAGCAGCGCTCTGGGGCGGTCACTGTGCTCTCCGCCGAGGTCGCCCGCCCGCACGGCTACGGGCGCATCGTCCGCGACGCCGCCGGCAACCTCGAACGCATCGTCGAGGAGAAAGACGCCAGCGACGAGGAGAAGCAGATCACGGAGATCAACTCCGGCATCTACGCCTTCGACGCGGCTGTGCTGCGTGAGTCCCTTGCGCAGGTCTCGACCGACAACGCCCAGGCGGAGAAGTACCTCACCGATGTCATCGGCATCGCCCGCGCCGCCGGTGGGGCTGTCGCCGCCCGCGTGATCGAGGACTTCTGGCAGGTTGAGGGAGCCAACGACCGGGTGCAGCTCGCCCAGCTGGGCAAGGAGCTCAACAAGCGCGTCATCGAGAACTGGATGCGCGCAGGAGTCACCGTCGTCGACCCCGACACTACGTGGATCGATGCCGATGCGGTGCTCGCCGCCGACGCGACCATCCTGCCTGGCGTGCAGCTCTACGGCGCCTGCGACATCGCCTCGGGCGCGGTCATCGGACCCGACACGACGCTGACGGACACCGAAGTGCGCGCCGGGGCCCAGGTGGTGCGCACCCACGGCCAGCTGGCCGTCATCGGCGAGAACGCCAACGTCGGGCCCTTCGCCTACCTGCGCCCGGGCACCGAGCTGGGCACCGAGGGCAAGATCGGCACCTTCGTCGAGACGAAGAACGCCAAGATCGGCACCGGCTCGAAGGTCCCGCACCTGTCCTACGTCGGCGATGCGACGATCGGGGAGCACACCAACATCGGCGCTGCCTCCGTGTTCGTCAACTACGACGGCATCAACAAGCACCACACCACCATCGGCTCCTACTGCCGCACCGGCTCGGACACGATGTTCGTCGCCCCCGTCACAGTAGGCGACGGCGCCTACTCGGGAGCGAGCACCGTGATCCGCAAGGATGTTCCGCCTGGGGCGCTGGCCATCACGGTCGCACCTCAGCGCAATGTTGAAGACTGGGTAGTGAAGAACCGTCCAGGTACGCCTGCCGCCCAGGCTGCCGAGGCTGCTCAGCAAACGCAGAAGGAGTCGGAGTAGTGAATAAGATTACGGCAGCCGGTGAGAAGGAGCTCGTCCTCGTCACCGGCCGGGCGAACATGGAGCTGGCCGAGCAGGTCGCCGAATGTCTGGGCACTGAACTGCTGCCCTCCGACATCTACAACTTTGCCAACGGTGAGATCTACGTCCGCTACTCCGAGTCGGTGCGCGGCTCGGATGTGTTCGTCATGCAGTCCCACTGCGCGCCGATCAACGACTGGCTGATGGAGCAGCTGCTCATGGTCGATGCGCTCAAGCGCGCCTCAGCCAAGCGCATCACCGTGATCGCCCCGTTCTTCCCCTACGCCCGCCAGGACAAGAAGCACCGCGGCCGTGAGCCGATCTCCGCGCGCCTCGTCGCTGACATGTACAAAGCCGCCGGCGCCGACCGGCTCATCGCCGTCGACCTGCACACTGCGCAGATCCAGGGCTTCTTCGACGGACCGGTCGACCACCTCGTGGCACTGCCGATCCTGGCCGACTACGTCAAGCAGAACCATCCGGGTGAACTGGCTGTGGTGTCCCCGGACGCCGGCCGCATCAAGGTCGCCGAGAACTGGTCCTCAGCCCTCGGCGGCGTGCCGCTGGCCTTCATCCACAAGACCCGCGACATCAACCGGCCCAACCAGACGAAGGCCAACCGCGTCGTCGGTGACGTCGAGGGACGCACCGCAGTGCTCGTCGATGACATGATCGACACCGGCGGCACCATCGTCCAGGCAGCCGATGCCTGCATGGAAGCCGGTGCGAAGGGCGTGGTCATCGTCTCGACGCATGCCGTGTTCTCCGGCCCGGCTGTCGAGCGGCTGAAGAACTCGTGCGCCTCCGAGGTCATCGTGACGAACACTCTGCCCCTGGAGGACTCGCAGAAGTTCGACAAGCTCACCGTGCTCTCGATCGCCCCGCTGCTCGCCCGCGCCGTGCACGAGGTGTTCGAAGACGGCTCGGTCACCAGCCTGTTCGAGATCGAATGAGCTTCGCCTGAGCCTCAGGCTTCCAGCGGCGTCCCGGCACCGGTCGGGGCGCCGCAGTCGTTTTGCCGCCGAGGCGCGCAGTCGTTTTGCCGCCGAGGCGCCAGGCGTTTTGCCGCCGAGGTGCGCAGTCGTTTTGCCGCCGAGGCGCCAGGCGAGTATCCTTGATGAGTTACCTCGGCGAGGGAAACCCATGTTTCCGTAATCGACGCGGTTCTCGTAAGCCCCCTTCTCCGGCGCACAGCGCCACCGCACCACCTCGGTGCCGGCCCGGGAGCGACCACGAGGCTCGTCCGCCGTGGTGCTCACACCACGAAGGAGAAGAAAATGGCTGACTTCAAGCTCATCGCAGAACGCCGCGAGGACTTCGGCAAGGGCGCTGCCCGCCGGCTCCGCCGCGCAGACAAGGTTCCCGCCGTCCTCTACGGCCACGGCGAGGATCCCATCCATCTGGCACTCGACGGCCACGCCACCATGATGGCGATGAAGATGCCCAACGCTCTGCTCGAGATCGAAAGCCCGGACGGCTCGAAGAACCGCCTGGCCATCGCTCGTGATATCCAGCGTCACCCGGTGACCTGGAACATCGAGCACCTCGATCTCATCATCGTCAAGCGCGGCGAGAAGATCGAGGTCGAGGTCCCGGTCATCATCGAGGGCGAAGCCGCACCCGGCACCGTCGTCTCCATCGACAACCAGGTCATCCGCCTGCTGGCTGAAGCCACCAGCCTGCCGGAGTCCGTCGAGGTCTCCATCGAGGGCCGCGAGGTCGGCGAGCACGTCTACGCCTCCGACGTCACCGTCCCGAAGGGCACCGAACTCGTCGACGATCCCGAGCTGCTCATCGTCAACGTCTCCGCTGAGCTCTCCGAAGAGCAGCTCGAGGCCGAGCTCGAGTCCGACGCGGTGGATGAAGAGGTCGCTGCGGCCACCGGTGCTCCGGCTGAGAGCGACGCCGAGTCCCAGGGTAGCGACGCTAAGGCTGAGGGCGACGACGAGGAGTGATCCTGTCACTCAGCTGAGACGCCGGGCTGACCACCGGCTCACCTCTGAGCACGCAGCGGCAGGTTCCCACCCGGGGACCTGCCGCTGCGGCATTCAACCAGCCACCGCCTCGAGCCCGGCCAGGTACGACAGGTAAGCCTGATCTAAGCCACGCGACGCTCACTCACTCGCTACCGTAGACATGACCGGCAGGATCGAGGTCGGCGCTCACGAAGGAGGACGACGATGGCCGATGAGACGTGGCTCGTCATCGGCTTGGGCAATCCCGGGGCGCGCTATGCCCCGACCCGGCACAACATCGGCCAGATGACCGTCGACGAACTCGCCGACCGGATGAGCCTTAACCTCGCCAAGACCAAGCACGGCGCGGTCGCGGCGATGGGCCGGCTCGGCAGCATCGGCGGGAGGCCTGGACCGCGCGTGGTGCTGGCGAAGTCGCTGGGTTATATGAACGTCACCGGCGGGCCGACGCAGGCGCTGCTGAAGTTCTACTCAGTGCCCGCGGCCAACCTCATCGCCATCCACGACGACGTCGACCTCGACTTCGACGCCATCAAACTCAAACGCGGCGGGGGAGAAGGCGGGCACAACGGGCTGCGCTCGATCACCCAGGCGCTCGGCACCAGGGACTATCTGCGGGTGCGCGCCGGGGTGGGCCGCCCGCCGGGCCGCATGGACACTGCGTCGTTCGTGCTTCGGCCCTTCAGCACCGACGAGAAGAAGACCCTGCCGATCTTCATCAGCGATCTCGCCGATGCAGTCGAGATGCTCGTGACCGAAGGACTGACGGAGACCCAGCAGAAGTACCACTCCCGCTGAAGCGCTGAGACTGCGCCTCAAGGCCGCTGGGTCATGGGTGCCGCCGCGAAAGTTGGCCGCCGCGAAAGTTGGCCGCTGCGAAAGTTGGCCGCTGCGAAAGTTAGAAAAGTTATTCAT
>NZ_DLOD01000005.1:33974-57649 GCF_002479565.1 Brevibacterium sp. UBA7493
ATGAATAACTTTTCTAACTTTGGTCAGCTCTGCGTTTTGCTCAGCTTTAGCCCTTCTCACCATTGACTTTGCTCAGCTTTAGCTCTGCTCGGCGTTGACTTTGCTCACCTCTAGCCCTGCTCAGTGGCGGCGGGCTGCGTGTGCGAGGGGGGAGCTTCACTCGGCAGTGGGCGGGTGTGAGGACGTGGCCCTCAGTACAGTCCGCCGGTGCGGCGCGGGGCGGTGGTCTCACCGCTGAGGGAGTGCCAGCGCGGCTGCCCGGCGATCCAGGCCGCCAGCCCGCCGCCGATCGCACCGAAGAGGTGGCCCTGCCAGGAGATGCCGGGGAACAGCGGCAGCACACCGGTGAGCATCGAGCCGCCGTAGAGGATGATGACGAGCAGGGCGATGACGCCGAACATCAGCCGGCGCAGGATCGAATCGGTGAAGACCGCGCGCAGGATGAGGTAGCCGAAGTAGCCGAACACGAGACCCGAGGCGCCGACGGTCAGCGTGCCGGGAAAGTTGACCGCCCAGGCGCCGAGCCCGCTGACAACGGCGATGACGGCGGTGACGAACCAGTAGCGGCGGATGCCCTCGGCAGCGACGAGCAGCCCGAGGACGAGGAACGGGATCGTGTTGGCGATCAGATGCGGCCAGCCCGAGTGCAGCAGCGGAGAGAAGACGATGCCGATGAGACCAGTCGGCTTCCACGAGCGGACTCCGAAACCGTTGAATGAACCCGGCAGCACGAAGTCGGCGGCGGCGATGATCCACATGAGCCCGAGCAGCACGATCGGCTGCAGCAGTCGAACCCCGACATTCGAACCGGGCAGGGCGAGATCGGACCGGATTCTCGATCCGGTCTGCCGGGAAGGCGTGCGGTTGAGGTCAGAGGGCTCGAAGCTCATGGGCTCATTCTCGCAAGCGAAACTGATAGGGCCCTCCACAGCGGAGCCGGGCAGCACGGGCCGCAGGTTCCGTGCCGGTGTCATGAGCCTCACCGCCTAAGCGAGCCCGCCGGACACGGAAGCCGAGTAGACTTTACGGCGTGTCTGTGACCGGAATCTCCCGCCTGCTGCAAACCAACACCGCCTACAGTGCTGCCCTGGCAGCGCTCGCTGACACCTCGACGGCAGGCGGTTCGATCAGCGCGATCACCGGGCTGTGGCCCTCGCTCATGTCCGAGGCCGCCGTGACCGGGACGCTGCTGGCCGTCACCGCCACCGGCCGGGAGGCCGATCACCTCGAACGCGCACTCGCCGACTACCTGCCCGCCAGCTCGGTGGCGGTATTCCCCAGCTGGGAGACGCTGCCGCACGAGAAGCTGTCCCCGCGTTCGGACACCGTCGGCCGCCGGCTGTCGGTGCTGCGCCGCCTCAGCCACCCCGGCGATGCACCGTTAAGCGTCGTCATCGCCCCGATCCGGGCGCTGCTGCAGCCGCTTGTCACAGGGCTCGGCGATCTCGAGCCCGTGCAGCTGAAGGTCGGTGACGAAGTCGAACTCGCCGACCTCGCCGAACAGCTCTCCGACCTCGCCTATTCGCGCGTCGACATGGTCTCCCGACGCGGTGAGTACGCGGTGCGCGGCGGCATCCTCGACATCTTCCCGCCGACGGATGACCAGGCGCTGCGCATCGAGTTCTTCGGCGACGAGGTCGATGAGATCCGCCCGTTCTCCGTTGCCGACCAGCGCTCCCTGCCTACTGCTGACGACGCCGTCTACACCCTATGGGCCCCGCCGTGCCGTGAAGTGCTGCTGACCGCCGAAGTCCGCGAACGTGCCCGCAGCCTCATCCCACAGCTGCCGCAGGCTACTGAGATGCTCGACAAGATCGCCGACGGCGTCGCTGTCGAAGGCATGGAGTCCCTCGCCCCGGTGCTCGCCGGAGAGATGGAGTCCTTCGTCGACACCCTGCCGGCCGGCACCCGGATCCTCGTGACCGCCCCGGAGAAGGTCGCGGCCCGAGCTGAGGACCTCGTCGCCACGACCGAGGAGTTCCTCGCCGCCGCGTGGACGTCTGCCGCTGCAGGCGGGAAGGTGCCGATCGACCTGTCGCCGGCCAGCTTCCGCACCTTGGAGGAGACCCGCGAGGCTGCCGCTGCGCGCAGCCTGCCGTGGTGGGAGATCGGCGGCTTCGCCCGCGATGCCGAACTGGCCGAGTCCACCGGTGAGACCGTACTCGAGGTGCCAGGCCGGCAACCACGCGGCTACGCCGGCGACGTCGAGGCGATCCTCAGCGATGTGCGCGTACTCGTCCATGACAGCTGGGACGTTTTGGTTCTCACGGAGGGCCGCGGCCCTGGTGAGCGGATGGTCGAGGTGTTCTCCGAAGCCGATGTGCCGGCCCGGTTCGTCGACGATCTCACCGAGCCCACTACCTCGGGCGCGGTGACCGTGACGACGGCTGCGGACTTCGGCGGGTTCGTCATCGAGGAGATGACGCTCGCCGTCCTCACCGAGGCCGATGTGCTCGGCCGCGCCGCAGCCACCTCGACTCGGGACATGCGCCGCCTGCCGGCCCGCCGCCGGCGCCACCAGGTCGACCCGCTCGACCTCAAACCCGGCGACTACGTCGTCCACGAACAGCACGGGGTGGGCCGGTTCGTCGAAATGATCACCCGCACGATGGGCCGCGGGCCGCAGGCCCACACCCGCGAGTACCTCGTCATCGAATACGCGCCCAGTAAGCGCGGCCAGCCCGGCGACCGCCTCTACGTGCCCTCTGACTCCCTCGACCAGGTCACCCGGTACGTCGGTGGGGAATCACCGTCGGTGAACAAGATGGGCGGTTCGGACTGGGCGAAGACGAAGTCGAAAGCCCGCAGAGCGGTCAAGGAGATCGCCCGCGAGCTCATCCACCTGTATTCGGCCCGCCGCGCCTCCTCCGGGCACGCCTTCGGCCCGGACACCCCGTGGCAGCGTGAGCTCGAAGACGCCTTCCACTACATGGAGACCCCCGACCAGCTGACCACCATCGATGAAGTCAAAGCCGATATGGAGAAGCCGATCCCCATGGACCGGCTCATCTGCGGCGACGTGGGCTACGGCAAGACCGAGGTGGCGGTTCGTGCGGCGTTCAAGGCGATCCAGGACGGCAAGCAGGTTGCCGTGCTCGTGCCGACGACCCTGCTCGTCCAGCAGCACTTCGACACCTTCTCCGAACGCTACTCCGGCTTCCCCGTCACCGTCGGTAGACTCTCCCGCTTCGAGTCCCCAGCCGATTCGGAGAAGACGAAGAACGACCTCAAAGACGGCAGCCTCGACCTCGTCATCGGCACCCACCGGCTGCTCTCCGGTGAGGTGCAGTTCAAGAACCTGGGGCTCGTGATCATCGATGAGGAGCAGCGTTTCGGCGTTGAGCACAAGGAGACGCTCAAGGCGCTGCGCACCAATGTCGACGTGCTCGCCATGTCGGCGACCCCGATTCCGCGCACCCTGGAGATGGCGGTGACCGGGATCCGGGAGATGTCGACCCTGGCGACCCCGCCGGAGGATCGCCATCCGGTGCTCACCTACGTCGGCCGGTACGAGGACCGGCAGGTGACTGCGGCGATCCGCCGTGAGCTGCTGCGCGAAGGCCAGGTCTTCTTCATCCACAACCGCACCCAGGACATCGAGAAGACCGCCGCCCACTTAGCCGAGCTCGTCCCGGAGGCGCGCATCGCCGTCGCCCACGGCAAGATGAGCGAGCAGCGCCTGGAGCAGGTCATCGTCGATTTCTGGGAGAAGCGCTACGACGTGCTCGTGTGCACGACGATCGTCGAGACCGGCATCGACATCTCGAACGCCAACACCCTCATCGTCGACCGCGCCGACCGGATGGGCCTATCCCAGCTGCATCAGCTGCGCGGCCGCGTCGGCCGCTCGCGTGAGCGCGCCTACGCCTACTTCCTCTATCCAGCCGACATGACGCTGACCGGGACCGCTCACGACCGGCTGCAGACCGTGGCTGCCCACACCGAGCTCGGTGCGGGGATGCAGGTGGCGATGAAGGACCTGGAGATCCGCGGGGCCGGCAATCTGCTCGGCGGCCAGCAGTCCGGTCACATCGAAGGCGTCGGCTTCGACCTCTACGTGCGCCTCGTCGGCGAGGCGGTAGCGAACTTCCGCGGCGAAGGCGAGGAGAAGGTCGCCGAGATGCGCATCGAGCTGCCGATCGACGCTCACCTGCCGACCGACTACGTCGAGCACGAGCGGCTGCGGCTGGAGGCCTATCGCAAGCTCGCCGCGGCTACCGATGATGCCGAGATCGCCGAGGTGCTCGCCGAGCTCACCGACCGTTATGGTCCCTACCCCGAGGCGGTCGAGGTGCTGGCAGAGATCGCGCGGCTGCGCATCCGCGCCCGTGCCTCCGGCGTGCAGGAGATCCTGTCGGTGGGCAACACGATCCGCTTCGCGCCAGTCGAGCTTGCCGATTCGCAGATCGTCAGGCTCAAGCGCCTGTACCCCAAGTCGCTCATCAAGCCGGCGCTGCGCGCCATCCAGGTGCCCAAACCGCAGGCAGGGGTCGGCTTCGACAAGAAGGACCTCGTCGACCGGGAGCTCATCGACTGGGTGCACCAGTTCCTCGATGCGATCCTGCCCGCTCCCGAGGCGGAGGCCGGGTCGGCAGAGAAGGCCGGGTCAGAGGAGAAGGCCGGTGCAAAGGTGGAGACGAACGGATGAGCACTCCGCGCTGGCAGCGTCCGGACACCACCGGCATGACGGCGGCTGAGGCCGTCGCCTACCTGCTGGCGCGCTGCCCGTGGGGTGCCGCCCAGACCCACACCGGGCTGCAGAAGCACCTCATCGAGGAGACCCACGAGCTCATCGGCGCCCTTGACGACTACGCCGCTGATCCGCATGAGCGCACCGCCGCCGAGGTGGAGGTCGAGCTCGGCGATGTGCTCTACCAGGTGCTCTTCCACGCCGCCCTGCTCGACCGGCAGGCCGCCGGCGGGCAGGCACTCGCCTCGATGCGCGACCACGAGGATCTGCCGGGCGAACCCCTGACACCTGCGGCGATCCGGCGCGTCGATGCGCGGCTGACAGAGAAGATCATCCGCCGCCACCCGCACGTCTTCGACTCGACTGCGCCAGTCGACATCGACGAAGTCGAACGCCGTTACGAAGCGATCAAGACGGCCGAACGCGCAGCCGCCCGGCAGCTGGCACCCGACCCCGATCCCGCTGGGGAGCACGCCGCTGGCCAGCAGGCCGCGGCCGCCGCCCGCGCCTCGTTCGACTCCCTGCCCGCCAGTGTCCCTGCTCTCACCCGTGCCCAGGCGGTGCTCGGCCGGATCGAACGCCTCGCACTCGACCAACCGGACACCTCAGGCCCGGACACCACTGGCCCCACCACCTCGGGCTCGGCCACCACCCCAGGTCAGGCGCCCACCCCTGGTCAGGCGCCCACCGCCTCGGGAGCGGAAGCCGCACTCGGCCGGGAGCTCTTCGCGCTCGTGAGCCGGGCCTACGCGCAGGGCCTCGACGCCGAGGCCGCGCTGCGTCGGGTAACCTCCGAAGTGGAGGACGCAGCCGTCGAGCAGGCCCGCAGGCAGGCCGTGGAGGGTGGAGATGACACAGCAGATGCACGTCGCTGAGCGGATCCCGATCCCGGGTACGTTCAACTTCCGCGACATCGGCGGCTGGCCGACCAGCAGCGGCACCGTCGCGCGCGGGCTGCTGTACCGCTCCGACGGCCTGCACAACCTCACCGACGCATCCCGGGCAGCGCTGCGTGAGCTGAACCTTGCTACCGTCATCGACCTGCGCGAAGAGCGCGAATCCCACCGCGCCCCCGATGCCCTCAACGGGCTCGACGTCGAGCACATCTCACTGCCGGTCTTCGACAACCGCTACTATCCGCTCGACCCGAACGCCGCGCGCGTCGAACTGCCCGATCACAGCCTGCCGACGATCTACCAGACGATGATCGACGAATTCGGGCCCCGCCTGGCCGCCGGTGTCGAGACGATCGCGGAGCGCGTGCGCACCCCGGTGCTCATCCACTGCTCGGCCGGCAAGGACCGCACCGGCGTGCTCTCAGCCTTCGTGCTCAGCCTGCTCGACGTCGACCGCGAGCACGTCGTGACCGACTACACGATGACCGAGCGCTATCTCGGCGCCGAGTTCGTCGCAGCACTCGGCGCGAAGTTCGCTCAGGCCGGGATCGTCGCCGACATCTCGAACACCGCCACCCAGGCACCGGCCGGCCTCATCACCGCAGTGCTCGATCGGCTCGATGACGAATACGGGGGAGTGGCCGGCTACCTGTGCACCCACGGCATGAACCCCGAGGCGGTCGACGAGCTGCGCGCCGCTCTCGTCCGCCCCGCACACGTCGACTAAGCTGATCCGCGTAGACCCCGTTCCCGCCCCACAGCCGATGCATCAGGCTTGAAGGAGACCACAGTGGCCGAAATCATTGCTGCCAATGCCCGCGAGATCCTCGACTCCCGCGGCAATCCGACCGTCGAGGTCGAGGTGCTGCTCGAAGACGGAACAGTCGGCCGCGCCGGCGTGCCCTCGGGTGCCTCGACCGGTGAGTTCGAAGCCGTCGAGCTGCGCGACTCCGACCCCGAGCGCTACCTCGGCAAGGGCGTCCAGCAGGCCGTCGATGCCGTGCTCGACGACCTCAACAACGCCATCGCCGGCTTCGAAGCCGAAGAGCAGCGCCTCATCGACCAGGCGATGATCGACACCGACGGCACCGACAACAAGTCCCGGGTCGGCGCCAACGCCATCCTCGGTGTCTCACTCGCCGTCGCCCGCGCCGCCGCCCAGTCTGCAGACCTGCCGCTGTACCGCTACCTCGGCGGCCCGAACGCCCACATCATGCCGGTGCCGATGATGAATATCCTCAACGGCGGCTCGCATGCCGACTCGAACGTCGACATCCAGGAGTTCATGATCGCCCCGATCGGGGCCGCCAGCTTCCGCGAAGCCCTGCAGTGGGGCACCGAGGTCTACCACGCGCTCAAGGCCGTGCTCAAGGATCGCGGCCTGTCCACCGGCCTGGGCGATGAGGGCGGTTTCGCCCCGAACCTGGAGTCGAACTCCGAGGCGCTCGACCTCATCATCGAAGCGATCGAGAAGGCCGGCCGCAAGCCCGGCAAGGACATCGCGCTCGCCCTCGACGTCGCCTCCAGCGAGTTCTTCAAGGACGGCGCCTACCAGTTCGAAGGCGAGACGAAGACCGCCGCCGACATGACCGCCTACTACGCCGACCTCGTCGAGCGCTACCCGCTCGTGTCCATCGAGGACCCGCTGGATGAGAACGATTGGGACGGCTGGATCGAACTCACCGGCGAACTCGGCGAGAAGGTCCAGATCGTCGGCGACGACCTGTTCGTCACCAACCCCGAGCGGCTGCGCCGCGGCATCGAATCCGGTGCCGCGAACTCCCTGCTCGTCAAGGTCAACCAGATCGGCTCGCTGACCGAGACCTTCGATGCGGTCATGCTCGCCCAGACCAACCGCTACACCTGCATGATCTCCCACCGCTCCGGTGAGACCGAGGACACCACGATCGCCGATCTGGCCGTGGCCACACAGGCCGGCCAGATCAAGACCGGCGCCCCGGCCCGCTCGGAGCGCGTCGCGAAGTACAACCAGCTGCTGCGCATCGAAGAGCAGCTCGCCGATGCCGCCCGCTACGCCGGACGCTCGGCCTTCCCGCGCTTCCGCGACTGACACCGACCGACCACCGGCTGCACTCCCGCCTCGCCAGGCGAGTGCGGCTGAGGCGACCCGCTCCCGAGGTGGGGTGCACGACCGTGCGTGCACCCCACCTCGTGCATGGGGCGCGCGACGTGGGTTGTGGGGCGGTTGCCGGGGTGCGTATAGGCGCATCTCGCACGTGCTCGTGCGAACACGCCGCACGAAATGAAGGCTGTCGGCTGCGAGGCCAGGCAGACTTGGTGCCACACACCTTTCTTCCCCTGATCAGCTCATGAGGTGGCAATGGCTCCGACGTCCTCTGCAGCACAGCGCCGCGCCCTGGCTGCCAAGCGGAAGTCCGCTGCCTCCCGCAAGCCGAAATCCGCCAAGGCCCAGGCGCCTGCTGCCCGCACACGCAGAGCCCAGCCGGTCGTCGACCTCTCAGGCACCGACATCGACGCGACCGCGGCCGGGCGCCGCCTGCCGGCGCGCACCATCATCCTCGGCGTCATCGCCGCGATGCTGCTGACGATGTTCCTGCCCTCGATCTCGACCGGGATCGCCCAGTACCAGCAGATCGCCGCCCTGGAGCGCGACATCGAGGTCACCGAGCAGGAGGTCGCCGATCTCAAGGAGCGGCAGGAGCAGCTCAAGGATCCCGCCTACCTCGCTCAGCGGGCCCGCGAGGACTACCACTACGCCAAGGACGGTGAAGAGGTCTACATCGTCATCGACGACACCGGCGAGGAGGTCGCCACCGAGACCGCGGAGGCCGGGGCAGGGGAGAAGCGCACCGTGCGCAGGCAGCCGTGGTACATCGAGCTGGTAGATTCTCTCAAGGCCGTCGGTTTCGCAACAGAAGAGAGCCCATGATCACCGAATGCACCGAAGCGGACTTCGACACGATCCGCGCCCAGCTCGGCCGGATCCCGCGCGGAGTCGTCGGCGTCGCTGCACGCTCGAAGACCGGTGAGCCGCTCGTCGTCGCCACCGCGCCCCGGCTGGAGGACGGCACCCCGTTCCCCACCACCTTCTACCTCACGCACCCGGACTACGTCACCGAATGCTCCCGGCTCGAAGCCGCCGGCGTCATGGCGCAGATGAGCGAGCAGCTCGCCGAGGACGAAGACATGCAGGCCGCCTACCACAAGGCCCATGCCGCCTATCTGGAGGCCCGCCGGCAGATCGGCATCGACGCAGGCATCGGCGAGGTGCCTGAGATCGATGACTTCTCCGCCGGCGGCATGCCCACCCGTATCAAGTGCCTCCACGCGCTCGTCGGCCACGCCCTGGCCGCCGGGCCAGGCGTCAACCCGGTCGGCGACCTCGCCCTGTCGATGATGGACGGGGTGCCGCCCGTCGCCGAGGTGTGAGTCACCTGGACCGGCAAGCTGCCCTGCGGCGTCTAAGCTGGATGGCATGACCCGATCTGCTGCCATCGACTGCGGAACGAACTCCATCCGCCTCCTCATCGCCGACATCACCGCCCCCGCTGACGGCGGGCCGCTGCAGGTGAGCGATGTCGTACGCGAGATGCGCATCGTGCGCCTCGGCCAGGGAGTCGATGCCACCGGCCGGTTCGCTTCCGAAGCCTTAGAGCGCACCTTCGCCGCCTGCGAGGAGTACGCCGAGCTCATCCGCGCCCACGAGCCGGAACATGTGCGCTTCGTTGCGACGTCTGCCAGCCGGGATGCGGCCAACCGGGCAGCGTTCTTCGCCGGTGTGCGCGCACGCCTCGGCGTTGAGGCGGAGGTCATCACCGGCATCGAAGAAGCGCAGCTGTCCTTCACCGGCGCGACCGTCGGCGTGCAGGCGGCCGCCGACCCGGCACCGACCGGCCCGTTCCTCGTCATGGATCTCGGCGGCGGCTCCACCGAACTCGTCACCGGTGCAGTCGGGCCCGCCGGGGCTGAGCTGACCGGGGCGCACAGCATGGACATCGGGTGTGTGCGCCTGACCGAACGCCACCTCAGCTCCGACCCGCCGACTGATGCTGAGACCGCGGCGACGGTCGCCGATGTCGACGCCGCCTACGATGCCGCCTGTGCTGATGTCGACGTCTCCGGTGTGCGCACCGTCATCGGTGTCGCCGGCACGATCACCACTGTCACCGCCGCACTGCTCGGACTCAACGCCTATGAACCCGAGGCGATCCACGCCGCACGGCTGGAACCCGAGCAGCTGCAGGCCACCTGCCATGATCTGCTGCACATGCCGCGGGCTGAGCGGGCCGCACTGCCGTTCATGCACCCCGGCCGCGTCGACGTCATCGGTTCCGGGGCGCTCATCTTCGCCAGGCTCATCGACCGCATCACCTCTGATGCCCAGCAGCCTCCTGCGATCTACGCGAGCGAGACCGACATCCTCGACGGCATCGCCATCGGCCTCAGCCAGCGAGCCGGCAACTGAAGGCAGCCGACATGACCGTCGCCGACCGAGACGCCACCGGCCTCCCGCGCGCCCGGCGAGTCAGGGCTGCCTGGGCTGGCAGGGCTGCCGGGCAGAAGCTCGCCGCCGCTGCCGCGGCCCTTGCGCTGGCCACCGGCGCGGGACTTGCCGAGGCGACTCTCGCCTCGGGCCCGGCGCAGGCGGCCGAACCCGAGGCAGGACCCGGCCAATGGTTCATCGCCGACTACGGCATTGACGAGATGTGGAAGGCGACGACCGGGAAGGGCACGACGGTCGCTGTCATCGACTCCGGCGTCGATGCCGCGCATGAGAACCTCACCGACACCGTTGTCAAGGCCAAGGACTTCTCCGAAACCGGTGCGGACGGCACCACCCCTCTCGGGGACGGGTCGATCATCCACCACGGCACCGCCGTCGCAGGCGTGATCGCCGGCAACGGCTCCGGGCCAGGGCCGATGGGCGTGGCCCCGGACGCCGACCTGCTCTCCGCCTCGATGTGGCTGGGTAGCAACCGGCCTGAGAGCTCCCCGCCGTCCCGGCAGCAGGCCGCGGCCGCGCTGCGCTGGGCCGTCGACGAGGGAGCCGATGTCGTCAACATGTCCCTGGGCTGGGACGACCCGACCTGGGACCCAGACTGGGACGAGGCCTTCGCCTACGCCTTCGAGCACGACGTCGTCGTCATCGCCTGTGTCGGCAACCGCTCACAGGGCGCGCGCAGAGCCTGGGCACCGGCGACTGTGCCTGGTGTGGTGGGTGTCGGCGGGCTGGGCGCCAACGGGCAGGTGCGCGCCGAATCGACCGCCCCGGGCATCGCCGTCGATCTCATGGGACCGGCCGAGGACATCCCCGTCCCGCTGCCCGGCGGCGAGTACGGCACCGGCGACGGCTGTTCGTTCGCCGCACCCGTCGTCGCCGGGGTCGCCGCTCTCATCCGCAGCAATGACCCGGATCTGTCCGCCGATGAGGTCGTCGCCAAGCTTTACACCACAGCCACCCCGGTCCCCGGTCACGACGGCACGACGACACCCGAGCAGCCCGACCCAGTCGTCGGCCACGGCCGCCTCGCCCCAGGCGCAGCGCTCAGCGCCGATGTGCCCGCCGACGTCCCGCAGGCCAGGCAGCAGCTGGCCGACTGGGTGACGATGCACCGCCGGGCACCGGCAACGGCCGAACAGGCCGAGCCGGGAGCTGATTCCGGCAAGGAGACTTCCCCTGAAGGCGAAGCGCAGATCACACCGGCCACCGCCTCGGCGGTAGGGCCGGCCGTGCTCATCACGGGGGTGCTGGCCGGTGCGGGACTCATCACTGCCGCGGTTGCGCGGATGCGGCGTGTGCGGCCGTCTGACGGGGGATCTGACATCACCCCGGAGGGAAAGTGAAAGTTTTCACAAACCTTGGGGCGGTCGCTAGAATGGGGTTATGGCACTGATTCGAAACAGCAAACTGCGTCCTCGTATTCTCATCGTCGGAGGCGGCTACCTCGGCCTCGTCACCGCCCAGAATCTGCTGAAGAACCTGGGTCGCGGCGAAGCGACGGTCACTGTCGTCGACCCCAACCCCTACATGACCTATCAGCCGTTCCTGCCCGAGGTGGCAGCCGGCTCGATCGAGCCGCGTCACGCCGTCGTGCCGCTGCGCCGCAACCTCAAGGGTGCGGAGGTCGTCACCGGCTACGTCCGGTCGATCAACCACGCTGACAAGTTCGTCACCGTTGAACCCGAGGGCGATGAGCCATTCGAGCTCGACTACGACCAGATCATCCTCGCTGCAGGCTCGGTGGCCCGCACCCTGCCGATCCCGGGTCTGGCCGAAGAGGCCATCGGCCTCAAGCGGATCGAAGAGGCCGTTGCCCTGCGCGACCACGTCCTGAACAACATCTCCGAGGCCTCCCTGCTCGAAGACGACGAAGAGCGCCGCCGGCTGCTCACCTTCGTCTTCGTCGGCGGCGGCTTCGCTGGCATGGAGATCCTCGCTGAGCTCGAGGACATGGCTCGTGCCGCCGTTGCCCAGTACGAGACCCTGACCGAGGCTGACCTGCGCTTCGTCCTCGTCGAGGCGATGGGCCGCGTCATGCCCGAGGTCGGCGAGGCTCAGGCCCGTTGGGTCGTCGAGCACATGCGCGAGCGCGGCATCGACGTCTACCTCGAGACCTTCCTGCAGGATTGCACCAACAAGCACATCCAGCTGTCCAACGGCGAGGAGTTCGACTGCGACACCGTCGTGTGGAGCGCCGGTGTCAAGGCCAACCCGGTGCTCGTCGATTCCGATCTGCCCCTTGATGAGCGCGGCCGCGTCACCGTGCGCGCCGACCTGCGCGTCGAGGGCGATGAGGGTGTTGTCGAAGGCGCCTGGGCTGCTGGTGACAACGCTGCTGTGCCGGACCTTTCCGGCGGCGGCGTGGGCGGCTACTGCGTACCCAATGCTCAGCACGCTGTGCGCCAGGCCCCGGTGCTGGCTGCCAATGTGCTCGCTGCGCTGCGCGGTGAGACCGAGTTCCGCCAGTACTTCCACAAGACCATCGGCACGGTTGCCGGTCTGGGCCTGTACAAGGGTGTCTCGCAGATGGGCGACTTCGAAGCCCGCGGCGTGCTCGCCTGGGCGATGCACCGCGGCTACCACGGCTACGCCATCCCAACCATCGACCGGAAGGTCCGGGTGTTCGGAAACTGGGCGCTCAACGTCGTCTTCGGCCGCGACGTTATGCCGCTCAAGGACCTCGATGTGCCGCGCAAGTCGTTCGTCGACGCCGCACACTCGAAGCCGGCCCCCAAGAAGGAGCCGGCCAAGGGCTGACCGTGACGCTCATCTGAGCTGAGAACGCCGCTCGTGGGGATCCTGTCTGGGGTCCCCACGAGTGTTCTGTGGGTGTGCCGTCAAGTCAGGTGTCTCCGGGTGCACTGCTGTGGGCGGAGGGCGTTGGGCGGCGCTGACTCGGTTAGACTGTTAGCCGTCGCCCCTATAGCCCAATCGGCAGAGGCAGTCGACTTAAAATCGATTCAGTGTGGGTTCGAGTCCCACTGGGGGCACCCAACGCACAAGGCTCGAACCTTGGCCCGAGGAATCAAGGGCTGGGGTTCGGGCCTTGTCGGCGTTCTCTGCCCAGGTGAGCGCGTCGGCGTTGACCTCGGGGTCGAGCAGCATCTCGAAGGGCCGGTTGTTCTCGACGCGCAGTTCGTCGTCCTCCTCGATGTAGACCTTGGTGAAGAAGGCCTGGTTGCACAGGCGCCGGTTGGCGTCGTCGCAGCGGGCGTAGATGTCGGCGCAGTTCTCCAACAGGTTCAGGGCGTCGTCCAGGTGCGCGCGGGCGTCGGTGTACTCGCCGTGGTGGGCGTCGAGGCGGCGGTTCACCTGGTCGAGTTCTCCGGCGATGCGGTCTTGTTCCCGTTTGAGGACGGCGAGCGGGATCGCGTCGGCGTAGTGGGCCTGCATGAGCCGGTCTTGCTCGTGCTCCAGGCGGTCGCGGTTCGCGGTGAGCTGGGCGAGTTCGTCGGCTTCGGCGGACATCAGCCGGTCGAACTCGTGGTGCAGCATCCCGGCCAGAGCTTCGCGTCGGGCGGGGGTGAGTTGCACGCGCTGGTAGTAGTTCTCGATCAAGTGCTCGACGTCCTCGATGAGGATGGCCTGCCTCGTGCAGTCGGTCCGCTTGGAGTGCCGCCCTGAGCAGACGAAGTAGGGGTAGACGTTGCCGTGTCGGTTCTTCGCGTTTGACACGATGAGGCGGGACCCGCAGGCCCCGCAGTAGACGGTGCCTTTCAGGTAGTGGTCGTGCACCTGGGTTGCCTCGGATGCGCTCTTGTGCGCGGTGAGGACGGACTGCACCTGGTACCAGACCTCGGCCGGGACGAGCGGCTGGTGCGCACCCTTGTAGGCGACGCCGCGGTAGATCACGTCGCCCTTGTAGTACGGGTTCGTCAGCATTCGGTGTACCGAGGACACAGCGAGCGGTTTCGAGGGCCGCTTCGGGGTGGGAAGACTGACCAGCCCTCGCGACGTCAGCTCGTCGTGGATCTGGCTGACGGTCCAGTTCCCGGAGGCGTATGCCTTGTATGCCCACTCAATCAGCGGTGCCCGGTCGGGGTCGAGCTGCACCGTGCGAACTTCGCGGCCGAGCTCGTCGCGGGAACGGATGTTGAGGTAGCCGATCGGTGCCTTGCCGACCGTGCCGCCGGTGGCGGCTTTCTGCGTCATGCCCTTGATGACCTCGGTGGCGAGATTGCGGGAGTAGAACTCCGCGATCGTGGACATGATGCCGTGCAGCAGCATCCCGCTGGGGGTCTCGTCAATGTTCTCGGTCGCGGAGACGAGCATGACCCCGGCCTCCTGCAAGGCGAGGTGGATCGTTACGTCGTCGGCGCGGTTGCGGGCGAGCCGGTCGACCTTGTGGACGATGCAGTACGCGACACGGTTGCGCTTGACGTACTGGATCATCCGCATCAGCTCGGGCCGGTCGGCCTTGCGGGCGGACTCGCCCGCGTCGATGAACTCCTTCACGATGACCGCGCCGAGCTGTTCGGCCTTGCGGCGGTTGGCCTCGCGCTGGGCGGGAATGGAGAAGCCTTCATCGGTGCCGCCCTTCTCGGCTTGCTCCTTGGTGGAGACGCGCAGGTAGGACACCGCGAGTGCGGTGCCCTGGGGCGGTTCGATGAGACTGCGCACCGGGTCTGGAGTGCGCGCGGACGTGGTACTCATGGGGGCCTGCTCTCACGAAATCTCGGCCCTCGCGCTCGGGCTGAACGCCCGAGGGGTGCTGATCGTGAGAGGAAGCCCGAAAGCTCTAGGACTAGGCCGGAACGGCCACGTAAACGTTGCCCGCCGGAGCGGGGTTTGGGACCACAACACCACGTCGACGCGAGGCTTGCTTGTGCTCGATTCTACCCGGATGCCTGGTCGGCGACCATTGCCGGACGGTAGGTCTCCGGTATTGCGGCGGCGCGACGCTCGGCGCGCGATCGGCCGGTCTCCTGCAAGGTCAGCCGGATCAGAACCTCGGCGAGCTTGTGCAAGTCGGCGTCCTCGCGATGTACCGCGCGTACGGAGAATGAACGGTCCTCATAGCGGCGCCGGTCGGTCTTCTTGACGTAGG
This sequence comes from Brevibacterium sp. UBA7493, assembly GCF_002479565.1. Lineage (NCBI taxonomy): Bacteria > Bacillati > Actinomycetota > Actinomycetes > Micrococcales > Brevibacteriaceae > Brevibacterium > Brevibacterium sp. UBA7493. Next base: position 49,091 of record NZ_DLOD01000005.1, read on the forward strand.
TGCCCATCAGTCGCGCAACTCCCCAGTGGCAGGGTCGAGGCCGGCGTAGAACTCGTCCTCGGCCTGCTTGCGGGCGGCGACGTCATCGAGGACGAACTGCACGAAGTCCTCGTCGCGGTTGGCGATGATCCGGTCCTCGACGGGCTCTGCCGGGTCCTCGCCGGGCCAGACGGTCTGCCGGGTGGGGCGGTCTCGGTCGAGGCGGGTGCCGCAGGCGGCGACCCAATCCCTGAGCCGCTGTCTGGCGTCGGCGAAGTCGCGGTGCCAGCCGAGCGGCGCGGAGGCGTTCTGCTCGCTGTCGTAGGCGGCCAGCCAGTGCAGGTGCAGGGCCGAGAGCTCCCAGACGAGCTCGGGGTGGCGGTGCCAGAACGGCGGCACCACCGATGCGGGCAGACCATATGTCGTGCGGAGCCAGTTGACCCACTTATTCAGCTCCAGCCACTCGGCCTCGGCTTCCTCGCTCGTCAGGAGGTTCCAGTTGATAGGGTGCGGCGGCTCGGGCAGCAACGACCCCTCAAACTCCTCGGGCGCCTCATCGAGGTCGGGCTCGTCACCCAGGTCCGGCGCGTCGCTGTCGTTCTCGTTCATCATGGTCACCGCCGGTCAGAGTCCGAGCGCCGGTGCGGCGTTGCGGGCCTCGCGGCGCGCCTCGGCATCGACGGACTGCCCCGCGGCTTCTCGCGTGACGGCGGGCTGGCGGCGGGTCCGCTTGACCTCGTAGCGGGTGCGGGCGAGGTCGTGGCCGAGCTTCTTCGCCACGAACTCCTCGGCTTTGACGACTTCGCCGTCCGGCGTGGTGTGGTCGTACTCGCGGACGTAGCCCTCTGCGACGAACTTGTCGCCCTTGGCGAGGCGGTCGTGCGCGCGTTCGGCGGTCTTCTTGAACGCGACGAGGTCGTGGAAGGTCGTCTCGGTCTGCGTGAACGACCCGTCCTCCTCACGGCGGTAGTGTTCCTGGCCGATCTTGACGTACAGGCGCGCGTCGCCGCGCTCGGTGTAGGTGAGCTGCGGGTCGGAGGCGATAAACCCGGAGAGGGATTCCTGCGTGTGGAGAGCCATCGGACTGTCCTCATTTCTGACATCGACGGGCGGCCCCACAGCCGGGGCCGCCCTTGTGTCAGGCAGGTGCGCCCGGCTCCTCCAGCGGACGGCGTTGCAGCAGCGCCTCGATGCCGGCCCGGTCGGCCCGCAGTTCCTTCGCATCCGGCCGGTCGAGCCAGGTCCGCATCCTCGTGACTATGGGCGGCGCGGAGCGCAGCAGCACGAGCGCAGTCCCGAACGGCAACGTCCTGATCGTGTCGGGCGGCATGATCGGGACGCGCCGGATGGAGCGTTGCGCGGAGCGGGAGCCGTGGTCTCCGACCGTGGTGGAGTCGGTCACCTCGTCGCGCTCGCCGATGAGCGTGGTCAGGTCGTGCAGGTCGCGGCTGTTGGAAGCGCCGCCGAGGATGATCTTGACGATGGAGGCGTCCCAGATCGCGCCGGCGGCGTTCTCCGACCATTTCTCCCGCGCCTGAGCGAGGCTTTGGAGTACGGGCATGGTCGTGATCCCGGTGCCGCCGCCTTCGGCCATGAGCGTGGGCAGTGACGGTAAGGGGGCGAGGTTGCCGACCTCATCGAGGGCGAGCAGCAAGGGCGGGTCGAGCCTCGCGCCGGGGCTTCCGGCGGCGATGCGGCGGGCGGCTTCCACGACGTCTTCCACGAACGCCGCCACCAACGCCGCGCTGTTGTTGGCGCCGGCGCCGGTCGCCAGCAGGTAGAGCGTTCCGCGGGCACGGAGAAAGGCTTCGGGGTCGAAGTTCTCGCCTTCGCGCGGCGACACGGCGTCGAGCACGCGCGGGTCCGCCAGGGCGGCGAGGGCGAGGGAGACGCCTTGCCAGATGGAGTCGCGGGTTCTCGGGTCGGAGTCGATCATCGCCTGTAGCGACTCCGCCCACCCGACAGCCGCTCGTGGGTTCGCTGTCAGGATCGCGACTGCGTCCGCGGCGGCGGATGGGTCGAGGGTCCACCGGAACAGTTCACCCGGTGGGCGACGGTCGAGGGCAGCGGCGTGGAGCAGGGCTTGGAGGGCGGTGCGGGTCTTGCCTTCCCAGAACCCGCCGCCTTCGACTCCGCCTGCGGACAGGCCGGTGCCGGCGGCGAGTCCGGTGGCGCGGATCATCGCGGTCAGCGGGTCCTCGCACCCGCGGATGGGTGACCATCTGAGGCCTGCGGGGATGCCTTCGGCGAGGTGCTGTGGGTCGAACACGGCGACCGGGCCGATGCGCTCGCGGGCGCGGAGAGTCGCGGTGAGGTTGTCCGGCCGGGTCGAGGTGGTGACGACTGCGCCGGGTGCGTCGAGGATGGTGTTGATGACGATGTGGGCGCCCTTCCCGGACCGGGGCGGGCCGATCAGCAGGATGCTGTCCTCCACCGATGCCCACACGCTCTTGCCGCGCGACTGGCCGATCCGGTAGCCGACGTCCTCCGGTGTCGGCTTGTGGAGCGAGGGTCGCAGGTGCCCGGCCCGGCGCAGCAGCGCGGTCTCGGAGGCGGCCTTGGTGACCTCGGTGCGGGTGGCGATACCGGGGATGCGGTAGGGGTCGTTCTTGACCTGTCGGCCGTGCTCGCGGAAGAACCGCCACCCCCAGCACCCTGCGCCAGCGGCGGCGAGGATGAGGACGGCGGCGGTGATCCAGTACGCCACGACGTTCAGACCGGGTGCGCCGAGCGCGGCCGCCGGGTCGCCGGGGTTGAGCAGCACGCCCAACCCGGCCTCGACTCCGCCGGCGGGTTGCCCGGTCCCGGTGATCCACGCGGCGACCGAGCCGGCGCCGCGGAGGATGGCGGCGAGGATCGCGGCGCCGATGAGGAGGCCGATGCCGAGGTTGCTCAGCTCGTCCCCGAGCGATCCCGTCGGCCTCGGGGTGGTCATTCGGGGTGCCCGATCGTGAGCGTCCCGGAGACGCGGCCGAGCAGGATCACCTCTCGGGTCGGGCTCACGGCGAGCTGGCCGGCGGTGAGCAGGCCGCGCATCGCGCCGTCCGGGGCGGCATCGCCGTGGGCGATGACGACGGCGATCGCCACGTCCTCGCCCGGCACGAACCCCTCGCCGTGGAGCGCCACGAGTTCGGGCGGAGCACTCGCGACCGGTGGCTCAGGTGCGGGGGCGGGTTTTGGTTCGGTGCGGCGGCGTCTGGTCGGAGTGATGATGTCGGTGAACGTGCTTCCGTCCGCTTCGCGCACCTCGACCCGCACCGGCGAGCGGCGCTGTTCGGTGAGCTGGTCGAGGACGGCGGCGAAGTCCTCTCGTCGCCACGGAGGCGCGAACGGCTCCGGCTCGAACGGCACGCCGTCGACGGTGACCGTCATGCGTCCGTCGTCGGTGATCGTGATGACCACGAGCGGGAGAACGACCGGCACAGCCTCGACCTCGTCACGGTGAACAGACGCGGGCATGATCGTGCGCTTATAGCGGGGCCGGGCCATCACGCCGCACCGCCCGCGGCGGGAACCGTCAGCGAGGCCGACGGTTCGTCATTCTCAACGGTGAACTTCCCGGTTTCTGCGATCATGCGGCTCGTGGTGTCGAAGGCGGCGAACTCGGCGGGGTGGAGTTGGTGCTGCACGACGAAGGAGCGGTCCTTGATGCGCCACAGCCCCTGCCCGGTCCCCAGGCCGGGAAGCAGCTTCTGCTCAGTGCCCGTGAGGCCGAGCGCTGTTGCGGTGGAGCCGAGCTGGTCGGCTTCCTGCCGGTAGACGATCCTGGTCTCCGCGTTCGCCAGCAGCGACGATGCGAGGGCGCGCATGGCGGAGCCCTGGTCGCCGACGTTGTCGAGGTCGGAGAGCTTGTGGAAGATCAGCATGTTCGCGATTCCGAAGTGCCGGGCGAGCCGCCACTGGGCGTCCATACGCCGCAGGAGGGACGGGTAGGCCATCAGGCGCCAGGCTTCGTCGTAGATCACCCAGCGTTGCCCGCCTGCCGGGTCGGACAGGGCCGACTCCATCCACGCCGACGAGCACGTCATCAGCACCGAGATCAAGGTGCTGTTCTCCGCGACCCGGGACAGGTCGAGGGACACCATTGGCAGGGACGGGTCGAACCTGACCGTGGACGGGCCGTCGAACAGTCCTTGGAGGTCGCCCGCGACGAGTCGGCGCAGGGCGTGGCCGACGAGCCGACCGTCTTCCGCGAGCCGTCCATCCGCGTCGTCGGCCGAGGTTGGGGTAAGGATGCGGTCGACGACCATCGGCAGGATCGGAACCTCCGCGCTCCGTACCGCGTCTTGGAGGGCGAGGTCGATCGCGGTGTGCTCCAACGGCGTCAGCGCCCGGTCCAGCACGGTCTCTGCGAGGGCGCCGATAAGGTCGCGGCGGCGGGAGGCGACCTGCATCGCCCACTCGCTGTCGGACACCGCGGATGGCCTATGGCCCTCATCGAGAGGGTTGAGGCGGTTGGAGAGGCCGTGGCCGAGGATGATTGCGCGTCCACCGACGGCTTCGGCGACGGCGGTGTGCTCGCCCTTCGGGTCGCCGGGGACGTAGACGCGTCGTCCGAACGGGAGCGAGCGCGTGTAGAGCGACTTTGCCAGGCTCGACTTGCCGGAGCCGACGATGCCGGCCAGGACGACGTTGGGGGCGGTGATGATCCCGCGCCGGTAGAGCACCCACGGGTCGTAGACGAACGACCCGCCGGAGTAGAGGTCCTGCCCGACGAAGATCCCCTCCGATCCGAGGCCGCCTTCGGCCAGGAACGGGTACTGCCCAGCCAACGTCGCACTCGTGTCCTGGTGCTTGGGGAGACGGAACCGGCCCGGCGTGCGCAACGCCGCAGGCCCCGGCTCGCCAGCGGCGGGCAGGTAGGTCGTCGCGCGCCGCTCGGCCTGCTCCGCCTCCCACAGGGCCTTCGCCTCGGCCTTCCGTGCCTTGCGGGCGGTGGTCTCGATTCGGGTCGCAGCCTGCCGGCGGTCCTTACGGGCCCGGCGTCGTTCGCCTTCGGGGCCGACGAGCACGGCCGTGTGCAGGCGGCCCTCGTCCTGCGCGGTCACAGCGCGAGCCCCCGGCCCTGCGCCGTGGCGGCACCGGGGCGTCGAGTGAACCAGTCGCCCGCGCCGCGCTCGCGGTTCGCCGCCTGGGTGTTCGCGCGTGCAGGCTGGTGTGCGACGCGCGCCGACGCCGCGGTCGACGCGGGCGCGGGAATCGGGGTGTCGATGCCGAGGAGTGCCGGGTCGGGCAGGGCGCCGTGCTCGCGCAGTAGCGAGACGTGGCCGAGGAACGGGTTGTAGGTGAGGGTGTAGACGTCTCGGGTCGCTACCTTGTCGAGGGCACCGGTCGGGGGCTCGTCGTAGACGTAGCCGTTCTCGAGCGCTGTCTGTACGGTCTCCTCGCCGTAGTCGAACCCGGCCAGGTGCTCGATCGCCGCGTCCGTGCCCTCCCGGTCGATGAGGTCCAGCACCTCGTAGGCCTCGGAGCCTTGGAGGAACACGACGCTGATCCACCGCACGCCCGCCGCCTCCCCAACGGTGGGCGCAGGGCCCTGCGGGCCGCGGTCGGCCAGCTCGGTCAGGGCGTCGGAGTTCTGCCGGGCGACGTCGGCGGTCCACTCATCGAACGGCCCCTCATACGCCGTGCCGTTGTCGGTGGCGTGTTGGTGCGCATCGCCTGCTGCGGTCAGGTAGGCGGCGAGGTCACGCAGCGCCCGCTCCGGTGAGACAGGCGCGCCGGCCCCGGTAAACAGATCCCGCCCTTGGATGCTCTGCCCGCTGTCCCGGTGCTCGATGAGGTAGGCGTAGCGCTGGTGCTGGCCCAGCGGCTCGTCCGGCCACACCGTCAGCGTGAGCGTCCCGGCCTGCACGCTCGTACGCCCCGCCCCCGCGTCTGCGGGGTCGGGTGCGGGGTGCCAGGCGATACGCCCGGAGTGCTGGGAGGCGGCGTCGAGCCGCCAGGCCACGGAGTCCAGGAGTGTGCCGGCCTGGTGCAGCTCGTCCGCGGCCGCGAGGGCCGAGGTCGCGCCGGTGGCCTGGTTCCCGGCGTCGTCGTGCGCGCGGGCACGGGGAGCGATATGGGCGGCGGCGAGCTGATCCAGTACCTGCCGCAGCGACCGGACTCCGGACAGCAGGTCACCGATCACTGGGTAGGTGTCGGCCGGGTCGGTGAACTGGCGGGTTGCGTGGGCCAGGCCCCGCAACGCGGCGGACGCCTCCGTGGCGTCCGCGACGGGGTTATCGAAGGTAGGCATGAGCGTTGTTCCTCACAGAAGCGTCGGATGGTTGGTGGGCAGGTGCGCCGGGTCAGACCGGCCGGCACAGCGGCAGCGCAGCGGCGGTGAAGGCCTGGGCTTGCTGGCCGACGAGGCGGCGGGTCTCGCAGGAGGCTTGGATCGCGGCCTGCTCGACCGCGGCGACCGCGGCGTCGAGCTCATCGACGGTCGGCGCGGAGACGGACACGAGGCCGGAGACGCGCAGGACGCCGTGCCCGGCGGTCAGGTCCGCCTCTTGCTGGAGGACGTCGTCCAGTTCGGCGCTGGTGGCGGCGTCTTCGATCTGCCCGATCTTGCGCCGCTGCGCCTGGTCGCTGATGAGTTCGGTCTTCTTCTTCCGCAGGTCCCGCGCGGCCTGATCGGCGCGCACCGGCGTGTAGTGCAGGGCGAGGGTGCGGAGGATGCCGTTGGACAGCACGAGCGGGGCAAGGAACCCTGGGTAGACCTGCGAGCGGGGCCACTCACTGATCCACAACACCGCATGGAACGCACTGTCCGACCGCAACCGATCCCACGTCTCGGTCACCGCTACCGGGCCCGCCGTCGCCAGATCCCGCCCGAGGTCGCCATGCCGTTCTAGCGCGGGAGCGGCGGCCGGGTCGTACGCCGAACGCAGGATGACGGCGACCTCGCCGGGCGTGAGCCACCCCGTCGAGGTGAGCTCCGCTGCGCGCAGCGCCGTCGTCAGCGTGGTCATCTCCTGCCGGAGCACCGCGGCGGCACCGCGCATCCCGCCACCGGAAGTCCTGATCTGCCGGCTCGCGGCCTTCATGTCCAGCGCCAGGCTGATCGTCGTGGCGTGGCGTTCCCCGGCGGGGCCGGCGCGCTCGATCAGCTCGGCGTAGGTGGTCGCGGCCCAGGACCCGTCGTCGGTGCCGTGCGTGCGCCACCACTCCGCCAACCCCGTTCCCGAGTCCGGCAGCGTCCGCTCCGACACCTGGATGCGGGCGATGCGCCCCGAACGGCAGGCCGCGGCGAGGACGCGCCCCCACCCGGAGACCCTGCGCTGCTGCTCACCGGGATCGAGGAGCACGAACGCCGGATGCGAGACGCCGAGGATCGCAGTCAGCGTCTGCGCGTGCGGGTCTTGGATCATCGCCGCCCCGGTCTCGGGGTCCTCCCATTCCCGCAACGGTGCCGCATCACCCGGAAGCGCGAGCGTCCCGGCAGGTCTCGGCTTGATGACGCGGCGCCGATAAATGAGCTGCCCCAGATACGTGCGGGCGATCCAGCGGGCCACGATGGGCACCCACTCGATCACCTTCCGCCCACCCGCGGGGATCACCGCGAGCAGTGCTGCGGTGGCCCATACCGGGGCGGTCCAGGCGAAGGCCAGGCCGCCGCCGAGGTAGAGCGAGAAGACGACTGTGAGCACGGCGATGCCGAGGACGATGAGTTGCGGCAGCGACAGGCCCAGCATGATCCCGCGCTTGGTGAGCCGGGAGAACTGCACCGCCGCCAACGGGTAGTCACTGTTCGCGTGCGTGTTCGTAGACATCGCAGGTCACCCCTTCCCGGTCGGCTTGGACGACGGCGGAGGTGGCGGGTCCGACCGGCGCCGAGGCGCGGGCGAGGACTCCGCCGAGCCGGTGGACGGCCCGGACGGCGGCGCCGAGGACGGAGCGGCCGGGGGCGGCGTCGACGGTGCGGGACGCTGCGGCGGGGTGCCTTGCGATGGTGGAACCAGCGGCGGGGATGCCTGCTCCGTGGCCGCGCCTGCCTGACTGTCGGCCGCTCCACCGACCGCATTGCCGGCCTTCGGGCCGGCGGTCGCCGCGCCCTTGACCACCGCACCGCCGACGACGACCGCAGCACCCACAGGGCCGGCGGCTGCACCAGCACCCGCAGCGCCCGCTGTCCCGGCCCCGGCACCAGCGGCGGTGCCAGCTCCCGCTCCTGCCCCTGTCGAGGAAGCGGCGGCTCCTGTGCCCGCTGTGCCGGCTCCCGCACTGGTGGGCGCCGCCGACGAGGAGGTAGGCGGCGGTGTTGGACTACCGCCTCCTCCGCCACCGTTCGAGGGTGCGCTGCCGGAGTCGGTGCTGCCGTCGAGTACCTTCTTGGCCGTGTCAGCCTTCGGCGCAGACGGCACTGGGACAGGCCGGTTCAGCGCCGACTTCGCCTCCTGCTCCGACGACATCGCGTGGTACATGTCGAACCCGACGAAGGACAGGAACTTGTACGTGATGTACGGGGCGAACGCCGCGATGAACATCAGCGCGACGCCGGCGATCGGGTCGGAGATGGATGCCAGGTCCGCCTCGATGGGGGCGGAGACCTGGCCGATGGCGACGAGGAAGATCACGACGAGGACGAGCTTGGAG
>NZ_DLOD01000005.1:57774-57992 GCF_002479565.1 Brevibacterium sp. UBA7493
ACGACGAGGACGAGCTTGGAGAAGATGAGGGCGATGACGAAGGTCGCCCATTTGGCGAACCATCCCTTGGTCGCATCCCATGTCGCCCCGGCCAGGGCGACCGGCCCGAACACGATGGCGACCAGCAGCAGGGCTTTGCGGATGAGCAGCGAGAACCACACGATCGCCGCCGCGCTGATAGCGAGTCCGGCGAGGAAGATCGTCAGGATCGCGCCGAC